>NZ_BCBW01000018.1:0-223494 GCF_001315805.1 Olleya sp. ITB9 | reverse complement strand
GAATAAGAATAACTACAATAACATATACATAAGTTTTTTTATAATATTATTACCAGATTTCTCCGACTTCTTTTTTTATGTAATGTAAACCAGCATTACTTGGTGCAGGTTTGTCAAGCATTTCGTTTAAAATAGCTTCTCTTAATTTTGAAGCAGAATCTATTTTATCACTCATTCCAGCTTTTCTTATTAATTGTATTGTTGCACTTTTAGAGGCATTTACAATAGTCCAGCAGTCGTTGCTTAAATATATTTGTTGTGATAGGTTGTGTTCAAATTCTTGCTCGATATTTTTAATAAGTAAATCTTCGTAACCTTGCTTGTCTGATGATATTGGAGCAACACGTAATAATAACTTGTTTGGAGAAATACGCTCTAAAAATAAAGCTATTCTTTCATAGGCTTGTAAGCGTATTGGTAATGACTCTTTACTTAATTCTTTAGTAATAGCGTATTTACGACGTTGTTCTTCGTTTTGCATGTGTTCTCTAAAAAAAAGATATGCAATTGCTCCTGTTACTAAAGCAGGTAATGTATACATTAAGAGGTTTAATAATTGTTCTTCCATGGTGTGATTAGTTTATATAACAAACTTAATGTGTTTTAAATTATTGTACAAGAAAACAGATAATTGAATCAACCTAGTTTTTAATAGATTGAAATCAACAGATTAAGTAATGTGAGTATTTTCTGTTGTTTTTGTAAGTTACTTTTGGATTGCTATTAATCTATAATTAAAACCGACAATAATGTTATAGTAAAATAAATTATTGTCGGTTTTTTTTACAACCTCAAACATTATGTTTCCAGAGTTATTTAAATTTTCAATCCCAGATTTTTTATCCAGCTTTATAGGTGCTAAGCAAATAACCATTTATAGTTACGCTACTTTAATTGCCTTAGGGACTTTGATTGCTGCTTTGTATACAAAATGGAGTGCTAAAAGGGAGTTAGGTATAACTAATTTACCAAATACGTTTTTCTATTTAATATTTATTGCTGGATTTGTTGGAGGTAAGCTGTTTTTTTACCTACAAGATCCAATGTTGTACATAAATAAACCTGATTTAATTTTAAGTAGTTTTAATGGTGGATATGTTTTTTATGGTTCTTTTATTATGATAATTCCGGTTATAATCTGGTACCTTAAAAAGTATAAAATTCCAGTATTGCCAATGTTAGATATATTGGCAGTTACAACGGTAATTGTACATGCAATAGGTAGGTTGGGTTGTTTTGCTGCTGGTTGTTGTTTTGGTGCTCCAACTGATAGTCATCTAGGAATGGTTTTTCCTACTACACATAATACAGCTGTGCATCCAACACAATTATATGAAGTATTGGTTTTGATGTCCATACTTTTAATTCTTCTTTATGTAAAAAACAGACAACAATTTAAAGGTCAAATATTTTTAATCTACTTAATGCTGTATGGTTTTGGTAGAGGTATATTAGAGTTGTTTAGAGGTGATGAAAGAGGCTATGTTATTGATGGAGTCTTATCTCACTCGCAATGTATAGGACTGTTTTTTATAGGTTTAGCAGGTTATTTTTATTTCAAATTTCATAAAAAAAGTAATACTAATTTAATTAAAGTTTAATACAATGAAAAAGAAAATTTTTAACACAATATCTCCAATAACATTATTGGTAGTCGCTTTGTTTTTAATAGGATCTGGTTGCCCTGCAGATGATGGTGTTCAAGATGAACCAGAAACATCAGCATGTGATTATGAAGGTTATGACGGTTTAGATACCACAAACAATACTACGACCTTAATACCTGAAGCAGAATTAACTACAGATTTTTTCAATACTTCTTCAAATGGTCCAGAAGTAGAAATTTATGAAACCAGTGATCCTGGTAACTTTTGGTTTGTAACCACAGTTGTAACGCTTAATGCTACTGGGACAGGTCAATTAAGTATTAATGGTAATATTCAAACTGTAAATGTAACGTGTTTAGCAACAGGTAATGCTGTTGGACAAGGCATGCAATTTATAGTAACAGCTTCTGGTCTTGATGCCGAGTTTTGTGTAGTAATAGACGAATTTCATTAATAAACCTCAAATGAAAACAATTTTTAAAACAGCATTCTTAATCGTATTAATCACTACTTTTTTTAGTTGTGATAATAATGACGATGCTCAAACCGATACAATAAATCCAACAGATGGATTTACACACAATAACATGTTTTTTGAAACTGCAAACGCCTATTTTGAAATTGATGAAGAAGACGATAATGCAGATGGTATGCCTGATAACTACAGCTTCTTTTTTACCAATGGACGTATGTTTGATAACGATGCTAACGTAAACGGATCTTCAGGAGACTTTTTATTGTCTTTAAATACCACTAATTGGGTGTTTTTAAATGTAGAGGTGTCAGACAATCCAAGTTTAGCTAATAATTCACCTTTACCTGGTAATACTTACATTGTTTCAAGTATTAATGATTCTGTAATTATAGAAAACGGTCAAATAGATCCATTAACACCAGCTTATATTCAAAACAACATTCAATTTGGAGAAGGTAATGAAAATGTCGGTATATTTAATTGGCCAGGTACACAAGGACCAACAATTACTATTAATGCTATTAATATTGATAATACTAATCCTACAGATAGTACAATTAATGCAGATTATACTTTTATGAATCAAAATGGTGATATCATTACAGGACATTATGAAGGAACCTTTGGAGTAATTTTAGACTAAAACAAATGAAAAATATATTTAAAATGTTAATGTTGTTTTGTGTGTGTATTGCATGTAATAATGATGACGATGTTAATAACGATGCAACCAACCAGACTCAATGTAATTATCAAGGATTTTCATATTTAGATGCCTCAAATAACGATCAGACTTTAATTGCAGAAGCCGAATTAAATACTCAGTTTTTTCCAAATGCAAGCAATGGACCTTATGGAGCTCCAGGAATAGAAATAGTGTCTAACACAAGTACACCATCCTTATTTTTTGTAACCAATGTTATTGCCTTAAACCAAACCGGAACAGGGTATTTAACTTTAGATAATGGTCAAGAACAAACAGTAACAGTGACTTGTCAACGTGCAGGAACAGCAGTTGGAGATGAAATAAGGTTAGATGTGGTTTATGGGAATATTGAAGTTGAATTTTGTGTCATTATTGATGAAGTCGTTTTATAAATTTGAAAATGAAAATATACCCTAATTATATAGTTTTTGCCTTGGTTTATTATTGTTTAATTGCAAAGACAATACAGTAAAAACTGAAACGACAGCCCAAACAACACAGTTAACAGAAGCTGAAAAAACAGAAATAGTAACCTACTATTTAATTAATGACAGAAAATTATCTGAAAACGATTTTCATGAGATTATTTTTTTGAATGATTTTGTAGATGGAGTCAAAGTGATTTTTTATGAAGGAAAAGATGCTTTTTTTGGATTTAAATTTTCAGAAGCATTAGAATATTATAACTCAAATAATAAATAAATGAAAACAATTATAAAAGTAATACTGCTATTAACAATCAGTATTACAGTTTTTAACTGTAGTGACGATGATGATGGATCTACAACGACAGGAAATACTAACGAGTATTTTAAATATACTATAGATGGCGTAGAGCGTATTTTTGATTATCAGGTTGAAGGACATCTAGAAACTGATACGTCTACTATAATTGATAGATTTGAAATTAATGCATCTGGACAACAGCCTAGTGGAGATTTAAGACGCGTAGGTATTAATTTTTCGTTTGATAGCTCTGGCGCATTCATGCCAAACACGGTTTATAATTGGGGAGTTGCATTAGATAACACACCAACCGAAAAGTTTTATTTTGGTGAAACCACTTCGACAAATTTGTTTTTATTGTCTTCAGATTTTAATGCACACCCAATTATAGCAACCGTGACATCAGTAATTCCAAATGCGGTAGGTGATTATTTAGAGTTTACTTTTGTTGGTAGTTATACAGACGATAATAATGTTTCGCACAGTATTTCAGGAGAATGCAGAGTTCAAAGAGATGCAAATCAAGATTTTTAAATTTTAATTCTATTACATTTGTATAGCAACTAAAATCATACTATTGAATTACAAAAAACTCCATATCACAATATATTTCGTTTTGATATGGAGTTTTTCGTTTGCACAACAGTTTCTTAATTATAGTACTAAAGACGGTTTGCCAAGTAATCATGTATATACTATAGTGCAAGATGCTAAAGGTTTTATGTGGTTTTTAACAGATAAAGGTATGGCAAGGTATAATGGTAAAACATTTAAAACCTTTACTACAAAAAATGGGTTGCCTATTAATGATGTTTGGGATGCCTTGCCAACACCAGATGGAAAAGTTTGGTATTTATCAAAAACACCTAAATTAGGATATATTCAAAATGATACAGTCATTTCATTTTCTAATCAAGCTAAAAATCAAATAATAAACCCTATTTACTCTTCTCAAGTAGGAGATTCTGTTTACCCAACAGAGCCTCATAAAATATTTTCATTACAAAATAATAAATGGGTCGCTTTATTAAATTCAACATATAAAACTCAGTCTAACGAGAGGATTACTATAAAACATGGCTTGGTTTCAAGTATAGTACTTAACAGGTCTGGACAATTAAAGCTGTACAATAAACAAGAGCAGAAGATAAATACAATTACAACAACAGGTATTTATGGTACAACAGGAACAAGGGGACAACTAAATGATAGTTTGTTTTTTTGGACAAACCAAAAAAGTTATTTCATTTTAAATTTAAACACCCATCATTTAAAACATGTGGATTTAAAACAAGCTATAGGTTTAAATACAGTAGATAATCTTAGGGTTAATGTTGTGGATAATCAAGTTCAGGTTTCTGGTAGTGGATTTGTCGCAAAATTAAATCAAGATTTAGAGATTGTTGATCCATATTTTTTTCCTAAAAATATAGACGCTCATTTTGGTTTTATAGACAAGCTAAATACAATATGGTTAGCTACATTTAATAACGGTATTTATAAATTACCTTACGTAAAACAAAAGGCTAAATACCATTTACTTAACCATAAAATTCAAAGTTTTAATTGTATTGATTCAAGCTTAATAGTAGGTGTCTATCAAAAAGGATTTTATAAGTTTAAGGATGGTATATTTCAGGAATTAATAAGTGATAACGACTATGTTTATGGAGCAAGTCATTTAAAATTAAATAATATTAATTTTTATGCCTTTAGAAATACTTTAATTAAAGAAAAAAAGGGTAAGAAAACAATTGTAAAAGTTGATGACTTACAATCCAATGATTTATTAGCAAATGAAGTAGGACGTAAATTTGTTTGTCATAATCATAAAATTTATAGTAATTTTTCTTTTGGTATTAACAGGATAAATGCAAGTTCTTTAAAAATAGAAAAAGAGTTTAAACAACGTGGAGTAAACGATTTGATTAGCTTTAAAAACCGCTTGCTAATAGCTACAAATAATGGCTTAAAGGAAGTCGTTAATGATACTTTAAAACCTGTAATATTCAGTAATATTGTATTTGATAAGCCTATTTTAAACATCAAATTAGTAGATAATAATAAGTTGCTGATTAATACAGATGGGTTTGGTGCCTATCTATCGGATTTAAAAATCATACAACCTTTAGCGTTAACCGATTATTTAATTGTTGAAGACGCTTTTATAGCGGATAATATAATATGGTTAGCAACAAATACAGGCGTCTTAAAGTTTAAAAAAGTAAAGGATAATTACCAATTTGAAAAACGATTTACAGTTAGTGATGGCTTACCTACAAACCATATTAAAAGGTTATATGTTGATCAAAATAATTTAATTTTGGGAACTAATAACGGAATAGCAATTTTACCAAAAAATCAAAAAAATGTTCCGCAATTATTGGATGTTTATATCGCTAATGCGACTTATAATTCTAAGGCGATTAATCAAAAAAAATCAGCATTTAAATACTCGAAAAATAATAGTATTAATATAACAGTTGATAACATAGATTTTTCTGACAATAATACAAACTTAACCTATCAATTTAAGTTGCAACCATCCCAAAAACAATGGGTGTCCTCTAATACAAATGTATTTAATTTTAATAATTTACAACCAGATGACTATGTGTTTTATGTAAAATCTGGGAGCATTAAAAAGCAACTAAAATTTACAATATTACCATTGTGGTGGCAACTACTTTGGGTTAAAATATTGCTTACTCTTTTGTCAATAGCTATAATAATTTTATCTGTTTGGAAGCTTAGTAAAAAGTCTCAAGAGAAAAAAAATAATAAGTTAATACAAGATAAAAAGTTATCAGAAATACAATTAAAGGCTTTACGCTCTCAAATGAATCCTCATTTTGTGTTTAACTCTTTATCAGCCATACAATATTATATCAATAACAATCAGATTGAAGCATCAGAAGCTTATTTGGTAAAGTTTTCAAAGTTAATTCGTCAGTTTTTTGAATTGTCAAAAGAAACAGATATTAGTCTGAAGGAAGAAGTCGGATTAATTACTAATTATCTAGATATTGAGAAATTGAGATTCAAAGATAAGTTTGATTATCAAATCAATATATCTGAAACTATTAAAGTAAATCAAGTTAATTTGCCAACAATGTTACTTCAGCCAATAGTTGAAAACGCAATAAATCATGGTATATTTAATAAGGTTGAAAAAGGGAAAGTGATCATTAATATTAACGAAGCTAAAAATCATGCTATTAAAATTGAAATTATAGACGATGGTGTAGGCTTTGTTAATACTATAAAAAAGACAAATCGTAAAATAAAATCTTCAAATGTATTACATGATAGATTACGATTTTTAAATAAAAGTGGTCAATGGAATGTAACTTATTCGGTTAAAGCATTACATCCAAATCATGAAGACAAAGGTAACGTGTCTACTTTTTTAATATCAAAAAACAACTAATGGATACAGTAAACGCTATTTTAATTGATGACGAAATCTCAAACCTTAAAGGGTTAGAGCAAAAACTAGGTAAATTATTTCCAGAAGTTGTTATTCAAAATACATTTCAACAACCAGAAGAAGCGATTACAGCGTTAAAAAATAACCAACCTGATTTAGTGTTTTTAGATATAGAAATGCCAAGATTAAACGGATTTGAAGTGTTATCTCAATTAAAAGACATTAATTTTCAGGTCATATTTGTAACTGCTTACAGTGAGTACGCAATTGAAGCTTTTAAGCAAAACGCTATTGACTACGTATTAAAGCCAATAGATAATGATGATCTTAAAATAGCGGTTAATAAAGCTTTAGATGTTATAAAAACCAAATCTGATCTAGCTAATAAGCATAAATTAGTTAATCTATTAACTCAAACTATTTCTAATAGCAATAAAATTATTGTTCCAACTGCAAAAGGCATGTCTTTTATACCTCAGGCAGAGGTAATGCATTTAGAAGGTTATGATGGGTATACTAAAATTCATTTATCAACAAAAAAAACAATTATAAGTAGTTACAATTTAGGGCGTTTTGAAAAACTGTTATGTAATAAGTTTTTCAAATGTCATAAATCTCACATAATTAATCTTGAAAAAGTTAGACATTTTGAAAATGAAGGTTATTTAATTCTTGAGGATAACCAACGGATTCCTATATCTAGAGCTAATAAAAAGGCTTTTTTAGAATTATTTAAATAATTTTTAAAAAATAGGGTAACAAAATTTAGTCATAGTGTATATAAGGTTGAATTAATAATAAATCAATAATTAAAACAATACATTATGAAAACTTTAAACCAACATTTTAAATTTATGCTTAGTACAATACTTGTGCTAAGTCTATTATTTACGTCTTGTAATCCAAACGAGTCTGTTGATATGCCAGAGACTCCAGAAAACAACCCAACCTCAAGTCAATTAGATTTAGGCTCTAATATCCAAAGAGATTTTATGGGACGCATAGTGGATCAATCCTCAATACCATTAGATAATGTTTCTATTACAATAGGAAATAAAACAGCAACAACTGATAATAACGGAATGTTTAAAATATCTGATGTTCAAGTCAAGCAACGACAAGCCTTTATTTTAGCTGAAAAACCAGGTTTTTTAAACGGAATGCGATCTGTAGTGCCTACACAAGGTACAAACATGATTAACATTATGATGATTACTGAAAACTTAGCAGGTACAGTAACTTCAGGTGTAACTAGTGAAGTTAGTTTACCAAACGGAACAAAAGTAGGTTTTGACGGAAGTTTTAAAGATCAAAACGGAAATGCTTATTCTGGAAATGTAGATGTGTATATGTATCACTTAGATCCAGCAAATCCAGATAATAATATATTAATGCCAGGAAGTTTACAAGCAGTAAATCAAGATGGTGATGAGCGTGTGTTAGAATCTTACGGTATGTTAAATGTTGAATTAAAAGGGGATTCTGGTCAAAAATTAAATATTGCAGATGGACATATAGCAACTATTGAAATGCCAATGGATCCAGCTCAATCTGGTGTTGCGCCTTCAGTAATTCCATTATGGCATTTTGATGAGGTAAATGGATATTGGGTTGAAGATGGAGAAGCAACTTTAGTTTCAGGTAAGTATATTGGGGAAGTTTCACATTTTTCTTGGTGGAATTGTGATGCGCAATTTCCAACAGTTGATTTATGTATGACAGTTGTTGATGCTTCTAACATACCATTATCCAATGTTAAAGTAGAATTATGGAGAAGTGGTCAAACGTATCCTAGAATTGGTTTTTCTAACGGAAATGGAGAAATATGTGGGCTTATTCCAGCAAATGAAACGTTGACTCTAAAAGCAATTGATCAATGTGGAATTGAAGTGTATAATACAACCATTGGACCATTTAATTCAGATACTAATTATGGAGATGTTGTAATGTCTTCTGTTAACTATTCTGCTGTAACAGGAAACTTAGTAGATTGTTCAAGTCAACCTGTAACAAATGGATATGTAACAGTACATTATGGTCAAGAATACGCTTCAGTAGAAGTTGTAAATGGTAGTTTTACTTTAAATATGATAGAATGTGCTTCAATTACAGAATTTACTTTAGAAGGTGTTAATTATGATACATTTCAAACGACTACACCTTTACCATTTAATTTTACTACTCCAAATGTCGGAAATATAATAGCTTGTGATACAGTTACAGAATATATATCAGTACAAATTGATAATGATCCAGTAGATTATTACTTGTTAAATTTAACAGCGCAAGAAGGCGATAATGGGACGTCTATGTATATAAGTACGCAAAACTCAACAGGTAGTTTTGTTGTATATGGTAACACGACAACACTAGGTACATATACTAGTTCTGGGTCACAAGCATTTTATGTTGAAACTGGAATAAATATGGATTTTGGACAGCCCAATACATTACAGTTTACATTAAGTAATTATGGAGCAGTTAATGATTATATTGATATGAATATATCAGGTACATTTACAGATAATGATGGTGTTTTAAGAAACCTTTCAGCATCAATACATGTATTAAGAGATATGTAATATTAGTATTTAATTTTATAAAAAAAAGAGGTTTCAAATATTTGGAACCTCTTTTTTTTATAACTCTATTTCACACCACCTAAATGGTTACAATCTTTTAAACTTTGTATGCCTTCAAAAGGGACATGTGTTTTATGGTATTGGTAAGTGTTACTTAATTCTTTAGATAAGTTGTGGTCATCAACATTAACTTCAATATCATTCATTGTAAATTGACAAGGATGTTCATAACCAGCAGCATGAGTGATTTCTAAAAATTCCTTTTTAAAAGACTTAAAATATTGTGCTAATCGTTCAGATTTTAATGGGACATCAATACCACGTTGTAACCATTTACTTTGTGTAGCAACACCACTTGGGCAAGTGTTGTTATGACAGACTTGTGCCTGGATACAACCAATACTCATCATAGCTTCTCTAGCAACATTTATACAATCTGCTCCCATTGCAAAAGCCATAGCTGCTTTAGCAGGAAAGCCTAATTTACCACTTCCTATAAAAACAATACGCTCGCTTAATCCTTTACTCTGAAACAATTTGTATAAATCACCAAAACCATATACCCAAGGTAAAGAGACATGGTCAGCAAAACTTGGAGGAGCAGCACCTGTACCACCTTCACCACCATCAACAGTGATAAAATCTGGACCTTTACCAGTCGCTTTCATAATGTCTGCAAGTTCTTCCCATTGTTCTAATTTACCAATAGCAGCTTTAATCCCAACAGGTAAGCCAGTAGCATTTGCAATACGTTCAATAAAATCTACTAGTTCTGGCACATTGCTAAACGCTTTGTGGTTAGGAGGAGATAGGACGTCTTTACCAACTTCAACACCTCTTATTTTTGCTATTTGAGGTGTTATTTTTGCACCTGGTAACACACCACCTTTTCCTGGTTTTGCACCTTGAGATAATTTTACTTCAATAGCTCTTACAAAAGGATTGTCTTCCACTAATTTTATCATTTTTTCCATAGAAAATCCTCCATCCTCAGCACGTACTCCAAAGTAACCTGTACCAAAATGAAATACAACATCTCCACCATTACTGTGATAAGGAGACAATCCACCTTCACCAGTGTTGTGGTAAGCATCTGCTATTTTTACTCCTTTGTTTAAAGATTCTACTGCTTTCGCAGAAAGCGAGCCAAAACTCATGGCAGACACATTAATAACAGAAGCAGGTCTGTAGGGTTTACGACGTTTATTATATTCACCCATAACTTTAGCACAAGGTAAAAAGCTTTTGTCTTTAGCATGTGGATGATGGTCTTCAACCTTGTAAGGCATCATGGCATTATTAATAAAAATGTGTTGATGCGCAAAAATATCTCTATCAGTTCCAAAACCTTCGTAATTGTTTTCTTTTTTAGCAGAAGCATAAATCCAACCACGTTCAATTCTATTAAACGGTAATTCTTCTCTGTTGTTTGCAACTAAATATTGTCTTAATTCAGGACCAATTTTTTCTAGCATATATCTAAAATGTCCAACAACAGGAAAGTTATGACTTATAGTATGTTTTTTCTGTAAAATGTCTCTAATAGCAATTATTACTAAAGCAATCACAATCCAAAGCCACCAAGATATTGATGACAAAACGTTTAAAATAGTCTCCATATATTTATGTAAAGGTTTTTCTCAAAAATAAGCAATCTGTGTAATAACAGTAACTATTTAATTTATTAATAACGGTTTTAAATAAAAAAGGGAAGTGGTCTAAATTCTGCTTTTAGCTATTAATGTTAAGATATTTTTAAAAAGTTGTCCTTGACAATCTAAGGGTTATCTTTATAAGTATGGAACAGAAAAAGAAAAAACGCATCGTTATCATATCAATAATTTTAACATTGATTGTGTTATTGTTTTTTATTACTAAAGCAATCATTAAAAATAAATTAGAACAATACCTTTCCAATTTACCAGAACAAATAGAGTTAAAATATGAAGACCTTTCAATTGGATTATTATCAGGAGATGTTGTTTTAGATGGGTTTAAAGTTAATCTAAAAGGGCAAACGACTGGTCAATCTAATGGATTTGTACAGTCCAAAAAAATGTCTTTAAAGGGATTTAGTTATTGGGATTACATGGTAAATAAAACGATAAATGTTTCAAGTATTATTGCTAATCAACCTGAAGTAACATACTATTATAATCCGTTAGCTAGTACATCTAAAGGTAGCCAAGCTATGTTTGATGATATTAAACAAAAGGTTACTGTAGATGATTTTAAAATAAAAAACGCAAAAATTGAGGTCTTCGATTTAGAAAAAGATTCAGTATTACTAAAAACTAAAAACCTTAATTTTAGTCTATCAGATTTTATATTTAATGGAAAGCAGACAAGTAATACCAAAACCCCTTTTCAATTTAAAAATGTAGCATTAAAAATTAATGATTTAGAGTATCAGGTTAACAATTTTGAAACACTTTCTTTTAATGAATTAATATTTGACACTAACACAACAGCGATTTCAGATTTAAAACTGAAAACAAAACTCTCAAAAGAAAATTTATCCAATCAACTGCAAACCGAACGTGATCATTTTGATTTACATATACCTAAGATAAAAATAGAAAATCAAGATTTTGATTTTAAAGGCGCAAAGTTGCTAGCATTTTCTAGTAAAAACATGACAGTATCAGACTTAAACCTAACCATTTTTAGAGATAAATTAGTAGCAGATGACTTAACTAACAAAGCTATGTACAGTAAAATGTTAAGGGATTTGGATATTCAGTTGGACTTAAAAGCAATTCAAATTATTAATGGATCTATAACCTACCAAGAAAAAGTTAAAAAAGACACACAAGCAGGTACTTTAGATTTTAAAAATTTTAATGCAAAATTGACAAATGTTAGCAATACTTATCATGATAGTCAAACAACAATAAATATAGATTGCATTTTCATGGAAAACACTCCGTTGCAAGTCAACTGGTCCTTTAATGTTAATAATTTACAAGACCATTTTACATTTAAAGCAGATATAGGTAATCTTAAAGCGGAAGCTTTGAACCAATTTATGACACCTAACTTAAATTTAAAATTAGAAGGAGATCTAAAACAAACATTGTTTACAATTGATGGTAATGCAGTTACATCAAATGTAGATTTAAAAACAAAATATAATCAATTTGATATTATAATTTTAAAAGAGAATGGAAACGAAAAAAATAAACTCTTATCTGGTATTATAAACCTTTTTGTGTCTAAAGACAGTAAGGGTCAGAGTGATAACTTCAGGAAGAGTGACACTAAGCAAGTTACAAGAGATAACACAAAATCCGTTTTTAACTTTATTTGGAAAAATACACAATCAGGCTTAATCTCTGCTATGGCAGGAGATGGTACAAAAGAAAACTAATTGTTTATAATTATTAATAAATACAAGGTGTTAAAACGGTTACATTACTTATTTTTGTAACCTTTAAAAAACAAGCCATTTGGAAAAGTATCTAAGTCAGTTAAACGAAGCACAATACGCGCCTACAGTTCAAAAAGATGGACCTATGATTATTATCGCAGGTGCAGGTTCTGGTAAAACACGTGTGCTTACCTATAGGATTGCCTATTTAATGAATCAGGGTGTGGATTCTTTTAATATTTTAGCATTAACCTTTACCAATAAGGCAGCTAAAGAAATGAAAGGAAGGATTGCCGAAATAGTTGGTGCTAGCGAAGCTAAAAACCTTTGGATGGGAACCTTTCACTCCGTTTTTGCTAAAATCCTTCGTTTTGAAGGACACCATTTAGGTTACCCAAGTAATTTCACTATTTATGATACCCAAGATTCTCAAAAATTAATGGGATCTATTATAAGAGAAATGGGCTTGGATAAAGACTTGTATAAAACAAAACAAGTATACAGCAGGATTTCATCTTACAAAAACAGCTTGATAACCGTTAAGGCATATTTTAGTAATCCAGAGCTTATGGAAGCAGACGTTATGGCTAGACGTCCAAAAATGGGTGAAATTTATAAAACTTATGTGGATCGCTGTTTTAAAGCAGGAGCAATGGATTTTGACGATTTACTGTTACGTACTAATGAGCTGTTAACACGTTTTCCTCAAGTTTTAGCACAATATCAAGATAAGTTTAGATACATTTTGGTGGATGAGTACCAAGATACCAACCACAGTCAATATTTAATTGTACGTGCTTTAGCAGACCGTTTTCAAAACATATGTGTAGTAGGTGATGATGCGCAAAGTATTTATGCCTTTAGAGGTGCAAATATTAGTAACATCCTTAATTTTCAGAAGGATTATGACGATGTAAAAATGTATCGTTTAGAGCAAAATTACCGTTCAACAAAAAATATAGTTGGTGCAGCCAACTCAGTAATAGAGCATAACCAAACTAAACTTGAAAAAGTAGTTTGGACAGCCAATGACGAGGGACCAAAAGTGCAAGTACATCGTAGTTTAACAGATGGTGATGAAGGACGTTTTGTAGCCAGTACCATTTGGGAAACTAAAATGAATGATCACGTACCTAATAGTGACTTTGCTATTTTGTATCGTACCAATTCACAATCTCGTGCAATGGAGGACGCGTTAAGAAAACGTGATATTCCGTATCGTATTTATGGAGGTACATCGTTTTACCAACGTAAAGAAATTAAAGACGTTATCGCTTACTTGCGTTTAATACTTAATTCTTCTGATGAAGAAGCTTTAAAACGTGTTATAAATTATCCAGCTCGTGGTATTGGACAAACTACAATAGATAGATTGATTGTAGCAGCTAATAGCTCTGGTAAAACCATTTATAGCCTTTTAAAAGATATTGATAGCGTAGATATTAATATTAATAACGGAACCAAAAACAAATTAAAAGATTTTGTAACGCTTATTGAGAGTTACCAAGTAATGAATCAAACCGCTAATGCTTTTGATTTAGCAGAGCACGTTACCAAAACTAGTGGTTTAATTAAAGAATTTAATAAAGACGGAACACCAGAAGGTATTTTAAGACTTGAAAACGTTGAAGAACTTTTAAATGGTATTAAAGATTTTGTTGAAGGACAGCTAGAAATAGCAGACTCTAACGACAATTTAGCCGAATTCCTAGAAGATGTAGCATTAGCAACAGATTTAGATGGAGATAAAGGAGATCCTGACCACGTCGCATTAATGACCATTCACTCTTCTAAAGGATTAGAGTTTAGTCATGTATTTGTTGTTGGTTTAGAGGAAGATTTATTTCCTAGTGCTATGAGTATGAATACACGTAGTGAACTAGAAGAAGAACGTCGTTTATTTTATGTAGCACTAACAAGAGCAGAGAAAAAAGCATATTTAACCTATGCATTATCAAGATACCGTTGGGGAAAATTAGTAGATTCTGAACCTAGTCGTTTTATTGAAGAAATTGACGATCAGTTTTTAGATATTATTACTCCAATTGAAGAAAGGCGTATTAATCCAATGTTATCGGCAGATATTTTTGGAGATACACCACCAAACAAAATTAGATTTAAAAAAGCAGTACAACCTAAATTACAAAAGAAAGTGGCCAAAAAGAAAGAACCAGTAAACTTCGAAATCAGTGCACCAAAAAAATTAAAAAAAGCATCAGAGGTGATTCCTCATGAAGATGCTAACTCATTTGGAGGAGAGCTTACTGTAGGGAACAGAGTAAAACACCTAAAGTTTGGGAGAGGTGAAGTATTAAAAATTGAAGGAAAAGGAGGAGATGTAAAAGCCGAAATTGATTTTGAATTTGGAGGTAAAAAGAAACTATTATTACGTTTTGCAAAATTACAGCTTATAGGATAGATTTATACACACATGTTATGGCAGACTTTATCAGAATTTACGAAGAAAACCCAAATCCAAAGGAAATTAAAAAAGTAGTAGACACCTTAAAAAAAGGAGGTCTTATTATTTATCCTACAGATACGGTTTATGGTTTAGGTTGTGATATTACTAATACTAAAGCATTAGAACGTATTGCAAGAATTAAAGGGGTTAAATTAGAGAAGGCTAATTTTTCGTTTATATGTCATGACTTAAGCAACCTTTCAGATTATGTTAAACAAATTGATAGTAGCACTTTTAAAATTTTAAAACGTGCTTTACCTGGACCTTACACATTTATTTTACCAGGTTCTAAAACATTACCAGCAGCTTTTAAAAAGAAAAAAGAAGTCGGTATACGTGTACCTGATAACGCTATCGCATTGGATATAGTTAAAGCATTAGGTAATCCAATTATATCAACGTCTATTAGAGATGAAGATACTATTTTAGAGTATACTACAGATCCTGAGTTAATATTAGAAAAGTGGGACAATCTAGTAGACCTAGTAATCGATGGAGGTTATGGAGATAATCTAGCCTCGACAATTATAGATTTATCAGGTGATGAACCAGAAATTATAAGAGAAGGAAAAGGAAGTTTAGAGATTTTCTAAATTCATTTTATTATTTACATATAAAAAAAGCTCAACCATTTGGTTGAGCTTTTTAAGTTGTATAACGTTATTAAATTATTCTTTTGATAACGCTTTCATTTCAGTTTCAATCATTTCATAAAACTGATCAATTTTTGGTAAGATGTAAATCTTAGTTCTTCTGTTAATAGCTCTGTTTGTAGGAGAGTCATTAGCTACTAATGGTAAGTGATCACCACGTCCAGCTGCAATTAATTGTTGAGGTTTAACACCTAAGTCTTGTAACGCTCTAACAATAGCAGTACTACGTTTAACACTTAAGTCCCAGTTGTCCACTAAAACACCACCTCTGTTGTATGGTACGTTGTCTGTGTGACCTTCAACCATTGCTTCAAAGTTTGGTTTACTGTTAATTACAGTAGCAACCTTAGCTAAAATTTCGTTGGCTCTAGTAGTGATGTTGTAACTACCACTTTTAAATAATAATTTATCTGATAACGAAATAAATACAACGCTTTTTTCAACGTTAATCTCTATATCTTCATCATTTAAACCAACTTCTTTTTTAAGACTAGTTACTAAAGCTAAAGTAACGCTGTCTTTTTTAGTTAAAGCATCTTGTAATCTTGATATTTTTAAATCTTTTTCTTTTAAACTTTCTAAAGATTTTTCAAGATTAGCAGCTCCTTTTGTAGTTAAAACAGTCATGTCTTTACTGCTTTCTATTAAAGCTTGATTGTTAGCTTTCATATCTGCTAAACGTGCTTGAAGCTCTTTTAATCGTGCTGCAGATGCAGCTTCGTCAGCTAAACAAGAGTTTAGTTTTACAGTTGCTGTGTTTAATAAATCCTGTGTTTCTTTTTGTTTTGCTTCTAATGCAGCAAATTCTTTTTTAGATACACAAGAGCTTAATAATAAAAGTGCACTTGCACTTAGTAATAGGATTCTTTTCATAATATTTAAATGATAAATTAAATTTATACAGTATCAAATGTATAAATAATTAAAATGTTAAAATTAGGTTTAACAAAATTTTTACTAAAAGATTTAAAATTGACTAAACTTTTGTTTCTTACTAATAAAGTAAGACCATACAACGGATTTCTGATTAAAATATTTTGCTTTCTGTGTGTTATTTTTTCGCCAGCTTAAAAGTGCACCTAAGTGTTTGTAATAACTAAAATGTGCTTTTAGTATGGCAAAGATATGTTTAGGTTTCCATTCGGTTAAAAATTTTAAGGCAGCAATACCATCTAAAATTAATCTTGTTAAGACTAAAATAAACAAATTACCTTCAGCATTTTTGGTAAGGGTAAATAGACTATTTCTAAAATTTAAATAGGTTTTTTTTGGATGAGATGCATCTAAGGTTGCACCTCCAACGTGATACACTAATGACTCACCTACATACTTAGTTGTGTAGTTTTTATTAAAAGCTCTCCAACACAAATCTATTTCTTCCATATGTGCAAAAAACGATTGATCAAAGCCTTTTAATGCTTCAAACGTTGATTTTCTTATAAAAAAACAAGCTCCTGAAGCCCAAAAAATAGTAGTGTTTGGGTATTGGTTGTGATGGTCTTCAATGGTATTAAAAATTCGACCTCTACAGTATGGATATCCATATTTATCAATAAAACCTCCTGCAGCACCAGCGTATTCAAATTTAGTTTTGTTTTTAAAATCTAAAATTTTAGGTTGGATGATTGCTGTTTCAGATTCGTTTTTAAACGTATTAATAATAGGTGTTAACCAATTAGGAGTAACTTCAATGTCACTATTTAATAAACAATAAATATCTTCTTTAACATGTTTTAAAGCATCATTGTAACCCTTTGCGTAACCACCATTTGTAGTGTTTTGGATTATTTTTATATCAGGAAAATTAGCTTTTACATAAGCTAAAGAGTCATCCGTAGAGGCATTGTCTGCGACATATATAACAGCTTCTTTTGAGTATTTGACTACAGAAGGTAAAAATTGTTCTAACAATTTAATTCCGTTCCAATTTAATATTACAACTGCTATTTTCATTTTGTATATTCTGGGATGTCTTTTAAAAAATGATACTGTTCTGCATCAAAATCCATGTTACAATAATAATGATTAATACCGTTGGTAACCATTAAGTAGGTTGCGTTAAGTACCAAGTTATAACGTGCTATTTGGTCAAAAGTATCTTGTTTAATTATAATTTTTGGTGCTTTACACTCCACAATTAAATGAATGCTTCCGTCTGTATTAAAAACTACAATATCATAGCGTTTTTTTAAATCATTGACTTTAAGCTCTTTTTCTACATTAATTAAAGAGATAGGATATTTTTTTACTTCAATTAAATAATGCACACAGTGTTGTCTAACCCATTCTTCAGGTTGTAGAATCACAAATTTTTTACGAATAACATCAAAAATAGAAACTTTATTTTCGCTATTTTTGAATCGAAACGAATATGTAGGGAAATTTAATTTTTGCACTACACAAAATTGGTGATTTTTTTTTAATGGACGAAGTCAAAAAGCTAGTAACTGATATAAAAAATAAGCAACTAAAACCTATTTATTTATTAATGGGTGAAGAGGCTTATTATATTGATAAAATTTCTGATTTTATTGAAGACACTGTTTTAACAGAGGAGGAGCGTGGCTTTAACCAAATGGTTTTATATGGTCGGGACATTACTGTGGATGACATTGTAAGTAATGCTAAGCGTTTTCCTATGATGGCAGAACGTCAAGTGGTCATTGTTAAAGAAGCTCAAGATTTAGCCAGAACCATCGACCAATTAGCTGGTTATGCTAAAAATCCGCAGCCTACAACTGTTTTGGTTATATGTTATAAGTATAAAAAAGTTGATAAACGAAAAGCGGTTTATAAAGAAATAAAAAAATCTGGATATGTTTATGAAAGCAAAAAGTTGTACGAAAATCAGGTTCCTGATTGGATAAGACGTGTACTTTCACCTAAAGGGTATTCTATTACTCCTAAAGCCTCACAAATGTTAGTTGAGTTTTTAGGGACTGATTTAAGTAAATTAAGTAACGAGTTAGAAAAACTTCAAATAGTTTTACCAAAAGACACACAGATTACTCCAGATCATATCGAGCAGAATATTGGAATAAGTAAAGATTATAACAACTTTGAGTTACGTAAAGCTATTGGTGCAAAAAATACTGCTCAAGCGTTTAAAATAATTAATTATTTTGCCGAAAACCCTAAAGCCAATCCTATGGTGTTAACAGTGTCTTTACTGTTTAGTTTTTTTTCTCAATTGTTACAACTTCACGGAATGACAGATCGTAATCCACGTGCTGTAGCTTCTGCATTACGCGTAAACCCTTATTTTGTAAACGAATATTTAGAAGCAGCAAGACAATATCCAATGCGAAAAGTCAGCCAAGTTATAGCTGTTTTAAGAGAGTTTGATGGTAAAAGTAAAGGTGTAGACAGTAATGCTGTGCCACAAGGTGACTTGTTAAAAGAAATGCTTTTTAAAATCATGAGCTAATTTGGCCTTGTCTTATATAGTAGTAAAATTGATATCATGAAATTAATAACCTATTTTTTAGTCTTAACAATATTAATGTCTTGTAAAACCACTCAAGTTTTACCAGATCCATTAGAAGCAGGTTGGAACGGAAAAAAAGTGTGTGAGGTTTTAAATGAAACTAAAAAACAACGTATTCTAAAATGTACATTTCCACCAAATGTTGGCCACCAAAAACATTTTCATAAACCACATTTTGGATACACTTTAGCAGGAAGTACTTTTAAAATGATAGATCAAAAAGGAGAAAGAGTAGTGCCTGTACCAACAGGAGTTTCTTGGTCTAAAGATGTGTTGACTGAGCATGAAGTGCTAAACGTAGGAGATAGTACTGCTGTTTTTTTAATTATAGAACCTAAATAGTTAAATCTTTTAACGTATCGCTAGTACTTTTAACACTACCATTATAAGTGTTAACATTTCCTATTAAATCCAAGTTAAACAGCGTGTTAGATTCTTGTATGATCAATGTTTGTAGTAATTTAGATGTGAATCGAATTATTAACAACAAAAACCAAAAAAAAGAAAATGGAAAACTTAGAGAGAAAGAAAGTTGCAATTTTAGCAACAAATGGATTTGAAGAAAGTGAATTAAAAGAACCAATGAATGCTTTAAAAGAAGCAGGAGCAGACGTACATATTGTCTCTGAACAATCAGGGAAAATTAAATCCTGGAACGACGGAAACTGGAGTACAGAATATGACGTTGATAAAACCATAGACCAAGTATCACAAAGTGATTATAATGCATTAGTATTACCTGGAGGAGTCATTAATCCAGATATTTTAAGACGAAACGATGACGCTATTAGACTAATCAAGTCATTTTTTGAAAATAAAAAACCAGTAGCAGCAATTTGTCATGCACCTTGGTTATTAGCAGAAGCAGGAGTGTTACAAGGACGTAAAGTAACATCGTTTAACTCTATTAAAAGAGACTTAGTAAATGCTGGAGCCATGTGGGAAAATAGTGAAGTTGTTGTAGATGAAGGTTTAGTTACTAGTCGTAATCCAAATGATTTGCCAGCCTTTAATAAAAAATTAATTGAAGAAGTTTATGAAGGTAAGCAC
The DNA here is from genome assembly GCF_001315805.1 of Olleya sp. ITB9. Classification (NCBI taxonomy): domain Bacteria; kingdom Pseudomonadati; phylum Bacteroidota; class Flavobacteriia; order Flavobacteriales; family Flavobacteriaceae; genus Olleya; species Olleya sp. ITB9. The sequence continues at coordinate 202,944 of NZ_BCBW01000018.1, read as the reverse complement.
GAAATGCAAACTGCATAGATTTTTTGATTTTTCATAATAAAAAAAGCCAACTTTGGCTTTTTTTTGTAATAATTACATGTCTTCTAACTCAGAAGTATAATCGTATTGTAAGTCTTCATGAAGCGCTAAAACTTTTTTAGTGATGGCTTCAATATTTCTATCATAAATATTGGTCAAGGTAGTGTTTCTAGATATGGAAGGTTTCATTGCTTTAAGCTTCTTACAAAAATAGAGTAGTAGCTCAACTTCAGTTTCTTTATTAAGCGAGTATCTGATATATTTTTTTGTGTTTCTTAAAATTTTTCGAACACTTTTTTTTATGTAAAAAAAGCTGTCTGTATTAATCAATTCAAACTGTTCATCAATTTCAGCTTTAACAGTATTTATATAACCAGCTTCGCTATCTGCTTCAAATAACAAATAAGTTAATAGTTCTTTGTTTTCTTTTTTAAACCTAGATAGTCTTAGGCAAAGTTGTGCTAATTCTTCGTTAGATTTATGTTTTAATTCCTTACGTATTGTAACTACAGATACTGCTTTCATTTATGTTATTATTTTTTCCGCTTGACGGAATCAATATCAAATTTAAACTTTATAATGTTTTTTGATCGTGCGTTTTACTGTAAATAATCTTAGGATTCCGATTAGCAATATTACAGGAGCAATACCAATAAGAATTATTCCATAGGTTTTTAAGTCTGCTAGAAGATCTAATTTTAAAATGGTTATTCCTGTTCCTAAAATAACTAAAAAAGTTCTGAAATAAGCTAAAAAAGTACGTTCGTTAGCAAGTTTAGTTCGCTCTATAGCTAGCCAGTCTCTTGTGGTAAGATTTGAATTGTTACTCATTAATTATTAAAGTCTTAATGTAAAATGACCACTGTAAATAGTGCCATCTGGTAACTGTAATTTGTACCAATAATCATTTTGAGGCATGGTTTTGTTATTGTACGTTCCATCCCACCCATTTGATTCCGTTGGATTGAAATTAGCAATTTTCTTGCCATACCTGTCGTAAATATATAGATTTAAGTTAGGGTATTCATCCTCATTAATACCAATAATATTCCAAAATTCATGATGGTTATCGTTATTTGGAGTGAAATATTTAGGAAAACCAATAACTTTTATGGTTTGAGATGTTATCTCGCAAAGGTTGATATCTCTTACGTAGACAGTGTGATTACCTGGAGATAAATTGGTAAAAATATTTGATGATTGATAATTGTTATTGTCTAAAGCAAATTCAAAATTTTCATGAGAATTGCTTAATACAATAGTAGCGGAGTAATTATCTACCGTAACGGATTGAATTTGTGGTGATGGTGTTTGCAGTACTTCAATTTGTATGGTTTTACCACAATCTAAATTTGGATCTGTAATAGTTAAATTATAGGTTCCTGGGTTACTAACTTGAAAGGATTCAGTATTCATTCCATTCTCCCATGAATAATTGTAATTCTGTATTTGAATTGAGTTTAAACCTGAATTAATTGTAATCGGAAATTCGTTTTGACAAATTTGGTAATACTGATTTTCAATATAGGGAAACGGATTAACCATCAAGTCTAATTGTCCATATCCAAAACAGACATTGTCATTTTCAATTGCTATATATATGGTTCTGTTATCGGAGTTGTATAAAGTTGTCAAACTGTTGCTCCCAATAGCAGCTTCAGCTTCGGATAAATAAAAATTTACAGAAACTTGACCTGTTAACGTTAAACTATTTATAATTTGTTGTCGGATAGTTTCTAAATTAAAATCGGCATGACCTGTATAATTTAAATCACACGCATTTAATTGATATTCACCTAAATTTATAGCTTGTGTTGTTTTTAATTTTACATAAGCAATATTGAAGCAAGATGTATTTGGACTTGTTATTTTTGCTACAATAATTTCATCATTATATTGATTTAAATAATAATCCGGATTAATTGAATTAGTATTATCGATGTCATTTTGTGCTAATTCTAATGTGTGATAATAATAAACACTGAAGTTTTGTGTTGGATCTATGACTAGGTAGTCATTGGCATTACTTAAATTAAATACAGTGATACCATCTGATGGATTGTCATCCCAAGAATCACATTCTATAAGGTCATAGGTAGTTTGAATGACTTCTGGAGGTGATACAATTTTAACTTGTTTATATAATGGTTGATAATCAACACCGTTGATAGACATGTTTAGAGTAACAGTATAATTTCCTGCATTTGCATAGGTATGATAGGCTTCTACATCTGTTGAAGTTGTTCCATCACCAAAATCCCATAAAACACTATCATAGGGATCTTCAGAAGTTATATAAAAATATGTGTTATCATTTAAGCAAATATTTTCGTAATTAAAGGAGTATTTGAATATAGATTGAATAAAAGGAGGTAAACCTATTTCTGTATCTCTACCTTCTAGATAAAATGTATTATGTGTGTAGTTACAACTAGAACTTAATTGATTTGGATTATTAATTACAGATAGATAAGCTTTAGAACCTAATAATACATATCCAGCACGATAAATTTTTCCATCAATAGCTAATTGTAAAGCACCTGCAACATTAGATGAGGTGTTGATATTGGTTTTAGAGCCCATTATGTTATTAGCTTCAGTGTTAAATTGAAAAAGACTACTATTAATAAATGTATCTTCACTATCAAAGTTTGATGTGGTAACGTATAGGAGTTTAGAGTCTGGAGAAAATTCGACACCATAAGGATAGGTATCTTCTAATATGGTTTTTTCATTACTAACCAATCCAGTAGTATTATCAAAATCATACAATAATACTTTTCCAGAAGATTTAGTACCTTCATCAACAGACCCAGATGTCGTAGAGCTATGCGCTATAGCGATTTGTTTACCATCAGGGGATACTTTAAGGTAACCTATTGCAGTAATATTAGCGCCATCGTTATTGAACCTTGGAAAAATATTTTGAGGAACCGTTGATGTTTCAGGTGTTTCAATAACACCAGATGATGTAACTTTAAAAGCGTGAAATTTATTTATAAATTGAGTAATTACCCAAATGTCTATACCATTACTATGGGTTACAGCAGTTAGTTTTTCTGAGTTTTTATATTCATTTTGTACAGCGTCATTACTATTGTATGTAACTAAATGAATATTCTTGTTTTCAACAATAAGATCCCCTAAGCCATTATCTAATTGCATATTGACTTCAGAATAATTAAGCCCTTCAATAGGATCATTAGGTGATAAAAAATAGTTAGGTTTATCTGTTGTGAAAATATAATAAGAATCGTTAGATCCAGGTTTGGGTATTATGATTGCAGATTCGGTACTAGAACTATCTCCTTTTAAATCTGTACCATTAGGCATGATATCATGGTTTCTGTTCCAAACGGTTTTTCCATCAGTGTAAAACAGTAATTCTCCGTTAGCGTTAGATATTGTCGCACAACCTTCCTTTGTAATTAGTGCTCCATCTGTTAATGCAACAGGTTGACCTGAATTAAAACTAACACCTGCAAAATTTCCAAAATACCAGTTGGCAGACTCACTTTGGGCAAATAAGCTACAATTATAAATTAGTAATATTACTAGAAGTCCTTTTGAAATTGATGAATAGCGTTTCATGTAATTAAAAAGTTAAACCTAAAGATATAAAAAAAGCCCATCTAATTATTTAGATGAGCTTAATATTATTTTAAATTAACTTATGTGATTATCTTAATTTAGGATAAGTACTAGGGCTAGCCTCATGCATGACGTCGTAAATAGCCTCAAATACGTCCTCAACAGATGGTTTAGAGAAATAGTCTCCATCTGTACCGTATGCTGGTCTGTGTGGTTTTGCTGCTAATGTTTTTGGCTGACTATCTAAAAATTTAAAAGCCTCTTGCTTGTTTAAAACTTGATCTAAAATATAAGCCGAAGCTCCACCAGGTACATCTTCATCAATAACCATTAATCGGTTAGTTTTTTGTACACTTTTGACAATATCATGATTTAAATCAAATGGTAATAATGATTGTACATCAATAATTTCGGCATTAATGCCAACTTCCGCTAATTCTTTAGCAGCTTGCTGAACAATTCTTAACGTTGAACCGTATGATACTAAAGTAATATCTTCTCCTTCTTTTACAGTTTCAACAACTCCAATAGGTGTTTTAAATTTACCAATATTAGATGGTAATTTTTCTTTTAAACGGTAACCATTTAAACATTCTACGACTAAAGCAGGCTCGTCACTTTGTAATAAAGTGTTATAAAAACCAGCAGCTTTGGTCATGTCTCTTGGTACTAAAACGTGAATACCTCTTACTAAATTTAATACGCCTCCCATTTGTGAACCAGAGTGCCAAATACCTTCTAGTCTATGACCACGAGTACGAATAATTAAAGGTGCTTTTTGACGTCCTTTTGTACGATATCTTAGCGTTGCCAAGTCATCACTAATAATTTGTAAAGCATACATGATGTAGTCTAAATACTGGATTTCAGCAATTGGACGTAAACCACGCATTGCCATACCAATTCCTTGTCCTAAAATAGTAGCTTCTCTAATACCTGCATCAGCAACACGAAGTTCGCCGTATTTTTCTTGTAAACCTTCTAAACCTTGGTTTACATCTCCAATGTTTCCTGCATCTTCACCAAATACTAAAGTTTCAGGATAGTTGTTGAATATATAATCAAAGTTTTCTCTTAAAACCACACGTCCATCTACAGTTTCATTATCATCAGTGTAGGTTGGTTTAACTTCTTTTACATGTATAGCTGCGCTTTCAGAATCGTTATATAAATCCGAACTATATAAAGGTTGTACTTTTTCAAAAAAGGCATCAATCCAATCTAATAATTGTTGTTTTTCTGAAGTGTTTTCAGAAATAACATAACGTAATGCTTTTCTTGCTGCTTGTACAGCGTCTTTTCTGTTAGGTTCTTTAGAGTCTTCTAATTCGTTTACTATTTTTTCAATAAAAACTTTGTTAGGACTTGAATTTGCAACGGTTTGTAAAAGCGAAACAATTTCATTTTTTTCAGCTAAAGCTGGTTCTAAATAATTAGACCAAGCAGCTTTTTTTGCATCTCTAACTTGTTTTTTTATGTTTTTTTCTATGGTTTGTAATTCTTCGTCAGTAGCAATATTATTGTCTATTAACCAAGTTCTCATTTTTACATTACAATCATTTTCAGCTTCCCAATTTAAACGCGCTTTATCTTTATAACGTTCGTGTGATCCTGAAGTCGAGTGACCTTGAGGTTGTGTTAACTCGTTAACATGAATTAAGACAGGTACGTGCTCTTCTCTAGCTATTTTTGAAGCTTCTTCATAAGTTGCAATTAAGTTGGCATAATCCCAACCTTTAACACGAAGTATCTCGTAACCATTAGCATTTTTATCACGTTGGAATCCTTTTAAGATTTCAGAAATATTTTCTTTTGTAGTTTGGTGTCTAGCGTGTACTGAAATTCCGTATTCATCATCCCAAACACTTATTACCATTGGTACTTGTAAAACACCAGCAGCATTGATGGTTTCAAAAAACAGACCTTCACTAGTACTGGCATTACCTATGGTTCCCCAAGCGACTTCATTTCCTTCAACAGAAAAATTTGTTGTATCAATACCTTTTACATTTCTGTAAATTTTTGAAGCTTGAGCTAATCCCAATAACCTTGGCATTTGTCCAGCAGTAGGAGAGATGTCAGAACTTGAGTTTTTTTGTTGTGTTAAATTATTCCAGTTACCATTAGCGTCTAAACTATGTGTGGCAAAGTGACCTCCCATTTGGCGACCTGCAGACATAGGTTCTTGACTTAAATCTGTATTGGCATATAAACCAGCAAAAAATTGTTGGATTGTTAATTGTCCAATAGCCATCATAAACGTTTGATCACGATAGTAACCAGATCTAAAGTCTCCGTTTTTAAAGGCTTTAGCCATAGCAAGTTGTGGCACTTCTTTACCGTCTCCAAAAATACCAAATTTAGCTTTTCCTGTTAAGACCTCTCGACGTCCAAGTAAACTACATTCTCTACTGGTTACAGCAACTTTATAGTCGTTAAGTACTTCGGTTTTAAAATCGTCAAAAGATAGGTCTTTATTAGTGTTAGCTTCTGTTTGCATATATAAGGGTGTTATTTGATAACAAATTTACTGAATATTTGTGGGTTTTGCAATATCAAAAATGCTTAAAAAAATAAGAATTATTTAAAAAACAGCTTGATTAAGCTAATAATCTGTAAAAAAACAGGGTTATATTTAATTCTGTTAAGAATTTATTAATACCAACGACGTGTAAATAGCCCTAAAAGTGTTTTAGGAGACAATGTGACTATAAACCTAATCTTTTCGTCGTAATTAGGTTGTCCAATCTCCCAACCTAAATTAGAATATATAGGGAAGTATAGCTCAAAATAATCTTCCACTAAATTTAATCTAATACCAGAATCGTAAACAAACTTAGGTTTAAAATTATGGCTTTTTATAATTCCTGCATCACCATACAACATTATGTACCTCCAAAGGGTTGTACTGGTATTAGCAGTTGTCATCCATTGGTTTGCAAAAGGTTGTCTTAATTTAGATTTAAATCCACCTTCGGCAATTATAATTTGTTGACTCAGTATTCCTGTTTGTTCACTTCGACCTAAATAATTATAATCAAATAAATAGTCTGTAGGTCTGTCTAAAGCAAAGCTAAAAAAGTCGGAATCTTGATAGGTGTCATTATATAAAAATACACCAGAAAATAGTCTTAAATTAAATTGTTTATTACGCTCGTTTAAATGTCTAAATTCTAATGTTGCAGATAACTTACCAAAGTTTTTAGCTAATTGTAAGTCCGTAAATAATGACGCATAATCTTTTAAATTGTTATCTACAATACCAAATTTGGTGTTAAACACTGAATATTTTGGTTCTCCATTAGTTTCAAATTCTCCCGTTGGATCAACCTCTCTATTTATATTGATGTATCTAAAAGATAGAAATTCACGCTTATTATCTCTCAGATTTTTATGGTCTCTAAAATTAAAATCTATAAAAGGTGTAAAAGAGGTGTAACTTAAATTTGGAGCATAATTATAATAGTTACCAGATAAACCGTAGCGTGTGCGATAGTTATCAGAATCTTCAGGACGTGCATTATATATCAAGGAAGCACTACCGACAATTTGCTTACTTTTAAATCCAAATTTGGGACTAATTTTATATAGAAAGCGCTTACTTAATAACGTTTTGTTGTATAATTTTAATCCAGGTGATAAACCATCATAAAAGTTATACTCAAATTCTGGCATAAAAAAGACTTGACTGAAATTAGGGTCTTCAATATCTTTAAATAATCTAAATTGAAGCGGTTTATTGGTTAAGAAAAAGCCATTTAGTTTTTTATAGTTGTTACGTTGGTTAAATTCCGGAATGGTATAATCACAATTAAGTGCTAACTGGTCAACATCATTATTTGCAATGGTTATTTTTTTTGTACCATCAAAACCTTCAATCCATTGTTTAGTGGTTATGCTATCATTTTTTAAAGTGAATAAAGAAATAGGCATTGCATTATTACGTATGTTTTTTAAAGTAATGGTAATAGAATCTTCAGTTTTTTTGACCTTTTTTATTTTGAAATCTATTTTCTTACTAGTCTTTACATAATCATTAAAAAACCATTCAATATTCTTATCGGTTTTTGAAGTTATTAAAGTTTCAAAATCCTTAGGTGTCGTGCGTTTAAGCTTAGTTTGTTTAACAAACTCACTTATGGTTTGGTCTACGATAGAATCTCCAACATAATCATCCAAATATTTTAAACCAACAGCAGCTTTATATTTATTAGAAATATTTTTGTTGAATTTTAACAACGAATCTTTAGCCATACCAATAGGCTGGTCAATATTTGTACGTGCCATGTGCATGTATAAAAACGAATATTGGTCGTTAAAATTTAAGTCTGACGCATGAAACGCTCTGACACCCCAAACTTTGGCTAGTTTTCCTAGAATTTTTTGATTTGGATAATAGTCTTCTACATATTTAATTAAGTAATACACCTGAATACCATCCAACAACCATTGTTCTTCTCTTGGATTTATTAAAAAAGTGTTTTCTAGATATACTTTTAAAGCTGTTTTAAGTATTTTAAGTTCATATTGAAAACTATCTTCAAATGGTCTAATAAAATCTGGTAATAAATTTAAACCATAGATTGGATCTTTTTTATAGTCAATCCAAGTTAGTAATAGTTTTTTGTGAGGATATTGACCTAGGTTTTTGGTTATAAATTGTGCGACTTTGTCAGATAAAATGGCAACATCAGTAACTGGTAAATCTTCGGTGTCTAAATTAGATTCAATACTAAAAAAATCAGTTTCAACTGTATTAAAATCGTTTGTTGTTACTAACGAGAATTTTGTGTTTGTTCTGTCCTTTCCGCTAAAAATAGATGTAGTTCTATTTTCAATAGTAGTGTTTTCAACTAAATCTAATTCTGTTATTGGTTTAAAGTTATTTGGGTAATTAACTTTTAGTGTAATATCAGAAGGATTTACATAAAGGTCATCCAAGTCTTTGTTACTGTAATAATGCCAAGTTCCGTCAAATACAGCAGGAGTTATGTACCAAAAGCGTAGGTTGTATTGACCATCACCTGTAAGACCATAACGCGTAAATTTATTATTTTGGACTTGTACAATGTAGTTTAATGATAAATCATAGGTTTCATTTGGTGCTAAAGGATTTTTTAACGCAACTTTTATAACATCTGGATGCTGCTTTAATCTTTGATGATAAACCTCTTGACCTTCTTGTTTTATAGCTGTTATAGCAGTAAAACCTCTGTCTTCATTATTAGCAAAATGGAATGTGGTTTTAAATTCATCTGCAAACCGATCTGCTAAAGGAGTCGTTTTAGAAGAGTAACTATGGCTCCAATCATTAAGATAAATGGTGTCTAATGTTTGATTTGTAGTGTTTTTGTATTTTATGTTTTGAGTAATTTTAATACTATGTTTTGTGGTATCAAAATTAGCATCAATAGTCATGCTATTTTGGCTTAAAGCCGAAAGACTTAAAAGTAAAAAACAAATTAATAAATAATGATTTAGCTTCAATGTATTTTTACAAACTTTAAGGGTTTAACAGCAATATTATCTAATGAAATATAATATATTCCTTGTGATAAATACGAAATATCTGTCAAAATAGTTTTGTTAGAAGACACAATAGTTTTTATTACTTGGCCTAAACTGTTGTAAATCTGAATCTTGTGTTTTTTAATTTGTGTGTTATTTATTTTTAAAGCTAATGTATTAGCAATAAGGTTGGAGCCAATAATTTCAAAAACGACAGGATTTTCAGTAAACTTGGTTAGATTTAAAAAATTCTGGTTGGTTTCAAAGTTTAAGGTTACAGGAAGGTGATCACTAAAATTATGAAGTGACTCTCTAATAGTATTAGAAAATAATGTCCCAGAACAATCATCGCTATTAATAGCGCTATTCCAACAATCTGAATTATTGTTATTACCAAAAACCTGATAGCTATTGGGTTGTACTTGTAAACCTGTGTTGTTACTTAATGAGGTACTTGTCATTATAAAATCAAACCTATCATCAAACCCTCCAGTTGTTCCGCCTAAACCCGTTACTGTTCTTGTAGATTGAGTAAATACATCTACATAATTACTATTATTATGCCAGCTTCCCATGCGGTTTGCAGGATCTGTAAAAGTAATCGTGTTGGCAGGATTAATAAATTCTTGAAAAGCAGGTTCTGAATTGGTATACACATTAAAATCTCCAGCTAGTATAAAATAATCATCATCAGAAAAGCCATCTAAATAAGTGGTTAAGTCTTGAGCCATTTGCAAGCGTAATTGCTGGTTGTTTGTTCCGCTAGAAGCTTTTAAATGACAAACTATTACATTAAGAGTAATTGGGTTTGTGTTTTGGTTTACTGTATTTAATGTTAAAGTGTAATGGTTAAAATCTCTGTAAATGGTAGTGATTACAGTTTGGTTATCTAAAGTAAATTTTGAGCTGTCAAAATAGATTAGATTTTGTAAGTCGTTTTGGTCGCTAATTGTGTCATCGCTTGTATTTAAAACAAAATTAGCCATTTGGTAGTCTGGATTAATGCTTTGTTGCATCATGTTTAAAATAGAATTTGCGCCAGACTCATTATTAAGTTCGCAAACCATAAATATATCAGGTTGATAGTCTGATAAAATAATTTCTAGTTCTGATAATCTTGTAGTAGAGGGTTGTTGAAGTGGGAAGTTTAATAGATTATAAAACATAGTTTTAAAGGTGTCTTGCCCGAAGACACCAGTAAAACTTAGTAATGTGATAATGAAAAAAAGAGACTTTTTCATTGTTTTATATGTTTAGAAATTAGGGCTTAATCCATAATCTTTGTAAAAACTGTCTAAAATATCTACAACCTCTTCAGCTGTATCCACTAAATGTATTAAATCTAAATCACCTTCGCTAATATTAGCAAACTTATCTAGTAAAGTAGACTTTACCCAATCCATTAATCCTGACCAAAAATCGGTTCCAACTAATATAATTGGAAATTTCTCTATTTTATTAGTTTGTATTAAGGTTATGGCTTCAAATAATTCGTCCAATGTCCCAAAACCACCTGGCATTACTACAAAACCTTGACTGTATTTTACAAACATTACTTTTCTAACAAAAAAGTAGTCAAAATCTAAGCTTTTATCAGAATCAATATATGGATTATCATGCTGTTCAAACGGTAATTCGATATTTAATCCAACCGAAGTACCTCCTGCTAAATGTGCGCCTTTATTACCTGCTTCCATAATACCAGGTCCACCACCTGTAATAACACCATAGCCAGCATCTACAATTTTAGAGGCTACATTTTCGGCTAGTTTATAGTATTTATGATCTGGTTTTGTACGTGCAGAACCAAAAATAGACACAGATGGTCCTATGGCACTCATTTTTTCAAATCCATTAACAAATTCTCCCATGATTTTAAAAATCGCCCAAGAATCGTTTGTTTTTTTCTCGTTCCAACCTTTTGGATGTTGTTCTTTTCTCATTTACTTTTAATATTATTTTAATTCTTTTTTTAAAAATTTAGCTGTGTAGCTTTTTTTATGTTTTGCAACTTTTTCTGGTGTTCCTTCTACAATGACTTGACCACCACCTTTTCCGCCTTCATAACCAATATCAATAATATGATCTACGGTTTTAATAACGTCTAAATTATGTTCGATAATTAATACGGTATTCCCTTTATCTGCTAATTTATTAAGCACAATCATCAATACTCTAATATCTTCAAAATGAAGTCCTGTAGTAGGTTCGTCTAAGATATAAAAAGTATTCCCAGTATCGCGTTTGCTTAACTCGGTAGCCAATTTAATACGCTGTGCTTCACCACCAGACAGTGTTGTACTTTGTTGTCCTAAGGTAATGTATCCTAAGCCAACATCTTTAATAGTTTTAAGTTTTTTATGGATTTTAGGGATGTTTTCAAAAAAGTCAACTCCTTCGTTTATAGTCATATCTAAAACATCACTAATACTTTTTCCTTTATATCTAATTTCAAGTGTTTCGCGATTAAAACGTTTTCCTTGACAAGTTTCACACTCGACGTATACATCAGGTAAAAAATTCATTTCAATAACACGTAAACCTCCACCTTTACAGGTTTCACAACGTCCACCAGCAACATTAAAACTAAAACGACCTGGTTTATAACCACGTATCATGGCTTCTGGTATTTTAGCAAAAAGACTACGGATTTCGTCAAAAGTTTTGGTATAAGTAGCAGGATTACTTCTTGGTGTACGACCAATTGGTGATTGATTAATATCAATAACTTTATCTATGTGCTCTAAACCTTTAATGCTTTTGTAAGGCATTGGTTTTTTAACACCATTAAAGTAATGCGCATTTAAAATAGGGTATAAGGTTTCGTTAATTAGGGTAGATTTACCACTACCAGAAACACCAGTAACTCCTATCATTTTTCCTAATGGAAATTTAACCGATACATTTTTTAAGTTATTACCAGTACAGCCTTTAAGCTCTAAAACATGACCATTACCTTCACGACGTTTTTCAGGGATTTCAATTTCTTGTTTTCCGTTTAGGTACTGTGCAGTTAATGTTTTTTCTTTTAATAATTGTTTTGGTGTTCCTTGACTTATAATTTCTCCACCATGTTTACCAGCTCTTGGACCTATGTCTATCACGTGATCTGCACGTTCTATCATGTCTTTATCGTGCTCTACAACAATAACAGAGTTTCCAATGTCACGTAAAGACACTAAGCTGTTTATTAGTTTTTCGTTATCACGTTGGTGTAAACCAATACTAGGTTCGTCAAGGATGTATAAAACACCAACCAACTGAGACCCAATTTGAGTGGCTAATCTAATACGTTGAGCTTCTCCACCAGATAAAGATTTTGAGCTTCGGTTTAAAGATAAATAATCCAACCCAACATCTAATAAAAACTGAAGTCTGGCATTGATTTCCTTTATAATTTCTTCAGCAATTTTAATTTGCTTATTGGATAAAAATTCTGGTAATTGTTTAAACCAAATCGCTAAATCACTAATGTCTTGATTGGCTAATTCGGCTATATTTTTACCGTTAACTTTAAAGTATAACGATTCTTTTTTAAGTCTTGCACCTTCACAAACAGGACAAGTCACTTTGTCCATGTAATCTTTAGCCCAACGTTTTAAAGACGTTGACTCTGCATTTTTATATTGACTTTCAATAAAATTGGCAACCCCTTCAAAATCTATTTTATAGTCTCTAGTAATACCTAGGGTTTTACTTTCAACAGAGAATTTTTCATTACCACCAAACATAATGATTTGCTTGGCTTCTTTTGGTATGGATTTATAAGGATCACTTAATTTAAAATTATAACGTTCGGCAATCGTTTCAAACTGTTTAAAAATCCAACTCTTTTTTTCAGGACCATGAGGTGCTAATGCACCTGCTTTAATGGATAAAGTGTCGTCAGGTATAATTTTATTTTCGTTAACTTGGTATAATGTTCCGATACCATTACAATTATCACAAGCTCCTTTTGGCGAGTTAAATGAAAAATTATTAGGTTCTGGATTTGGGTAAGAAATACCAGAACTTGGACACATCAAATTACGACTAAAATAGCGTGCCTCTTGCGTGTCTTGATCAATAATCATTAACACATCATCACCATGGTACATGGCAGTGTTAATGGTTTCGGTTAAGCGTTTGTCATTATCAACACCATCATCAATTTTTAATCTGTCAATTACAATTTCAATATCATGTGTCTTGTAACGATCTAGTTTCATGCCTTTCACTAAATCCTTAATTTCACCATCGGTTCGTACTTTCACAAAGCCCTGTTTGGCAATTTGCTCAAATAACTCGCGATAATGTCCTTTTCTAGATCTAATTACAGGTGCTAATATATTTATGCGCTTACCTTTATAGCTTTCGGTAATTAATTGTTTGATTTGGTCGTCACTATAACTTACCATTTTATCTCCAGTATTATAGCTGTAGGCATCACTACCTCTGGCATATAAAAGACGCAAAAAGTCATAAATTTCGGTAATAGTACCAACTGTAGATCTTGGAGATTTGCTAGTCGTTTTTTGCTCAATAGCAATAACAGGAGATAGACCATCAATTTTGTCTACATCAGGACGTTCTAATCCACCTAAAAATTGTCTTGCGTAAGCCGAAAACGTTTCGATATAACGACGTTGTCCTTCGGCATAAATGGTGTCAAATGCTAATGACGACTTACCACTACCTGATAAACCAGTAATAACCACTAGTTTTTCACGCGGAATGGTAACATCAATATTTTTAAGGTTATGTGCTCTAGCACCTTTAACCTCAATGTTTTCTTCAAAATTTTTCATAGCATTTTTAAGCTTTATCCAGAGATAGACAAGATAGCAAAGATACGCATTTTGTAATTCTTTTTAAAAATGATGTTTGTTAGGATTTTATTAATTATTGTTATTTTTGAAAGGACTAAACATCATAAAAATGGAAATATTAGGAATAGGGTCTAGAATTAATCACCCAGAACATGGTAAAGGCGTTGTCACAAACATAGATAGCAAACACTATTGGGTGACTTTTATTGAAAATGGTATAGAAACCATTGCTTTAGATGATACTTTTGAGATTATTGAAACGACTAAAAACGAAGTAGATACGGTTAGTTTTTTTGATATTGAAAGTAGCCTAGTTAGCATTTTGAAATCCTATAGCGATGTCTCGGAAATTGTACCAATTGGAGACAAGTGGAAAGGCGGAATGTTAGAATTAAAACCAGCAGATAGCAATTTAAAAAGTAAAGAGATTAAAATAGACGATTTTTTTAAGAAAATAACCATGGTCAGAGACAGGCTTAGAGTTATGGAACAAAAGGTTAACTCTAGTAATTTAGAGGCACAAGAAAAAGTAGATTTACAACAGTATATTACACGTATCTACGGAAGCTTAACCACATTTAATGTGTTGTTTAAGTCTAAAGAACAGCATTTTGTAGGCCAAAAAGGAAAGTGAAAATTAGACAACTAAAACACCAGTAAATAACGTTTTGTTTATTTGCTGGTTTTAATATTGTCCAATTCGATTCCTAAAAACAACAATTTATGGTGTGTTGGTAATTGTGCTCCTGTATTTGTTGTTTTCCAGCTATCCCATGACGCTTCCAAACCACCAATAGGTAGTATGTCAACCCACATTTTAAATGTAGTAGGTTTATAATCTTGATCTAAAATCCATAAATAAGAATCTCCTGGTGTACTTCCGCCTTGATTATAAGTGACTAATAAGGCGTCTTTACCATTGTGCTTAACAATACTGCGTGATACACCATTATCTAATACTTTATAAGGTGCAACCAACCAAAACGAATCATTATTAAAGTAATCTGTTGCAGTTTTGATAAGGTCTGCATTGTTGGAGTCTTCCACTTTAAGCTTATCTATGTAAACCTCACTTGTATTTGGATTGTTTAGATTTAAAATGACTTTGTAGTTTTTCCAACTCACTTCGCAAGTGTTTTCTTTTTTGTTCCACTTGTAATGATGTCTGTTTTTAAAAGTCCATTCTAATACATTTGTAGCATCATATGCTGCCGAGTTTAACGCTATCAACATTTTATGAGCTAATATTTCTGCTTTTTCAGGTTGTGAACCTACAGGTAACTCTTCGTTGTATTTAAAATATAAAAATCCAAAAAATAGAAGACTTGGTAGCGTGAAAAATATAATTACTCCAGCGACTATTTTTAATATTTTTTTTGGTTTCATAAATTTAAGCGATTTTTTTTGTAAAAATAGTATTAAAAAATGGGTTTAAAACCCAAAAGCGGTGTCATCACCACGTTTATCTGCCCCAGCTTCTAATTGTCCATTGTCTAACACTAAAATACCATCTACTTTCCCAATCACATCAGCATTTTCTTCGTTTATAATGTATCCTTTTGCTTTTAATTGTTGGATTAATTGTTGAGAAAACGAGTCAGGTTCCATTCTTATAGTATCTGGTAACCATTGGTGATGGAATCTTGGTGCATCTACAGCGTCTTGCATAGTCATGTCATATTCATGTACATTTAAAATGGTTTGCATCACAGAGGTGATTATTGTGGATCCACCAGGCGTACCCAAAGTCATATACAATTGATCGTTTTTTTCAACAATAGTTGGTGCCATAGAGCTTAGCATGCGTTTTTCTGGTAAAATGGCATTAGCTTCCGCTCCAATTAATCCATACACATTTGGTACACCAGGTTTACTAGAAAAATCATCCATTTCGTTGTTAAAAAAGAACCCTAATTCTTGACTATATAATTTAGATCCGTAGCCAGAGTTTAATGTTGTTGTTACTGCAATAGCATTTCCAAATTGATCAACAATAGAGTAGTGGGTAGTTTCATCACTTTCAATAATTTGTACTTTACCATGAGATACTGTTGTTGATGCGGTCGCTGCATCAAAACTAAAATTAGACATTCTACTTTTAATATAACTTTCACTAAGTAATTGGTCTTGTGGTACGGTTACAAAATCAGGATCACCTAGGTAATAACTTCTGTCAGCGTAAGCACGACGCTCAGCTTCAGTTATAACTTGAATGGCTTTAAGCGAGTTGTGTCCAAATTCATCTAAATTATAATCTTCAATTTGTAACATGATTTGACCTAAACAAATTCCTCCACTTGAAGGCGGAGACATAGATATAATATTTAGGTTATCATACTCAAAAGTTACAGGTTGCCTCCATTGGGCTTCATAGCTTGCTAGGTCGTCAATGGTAATAATACCTCCATTCTTTTGAATAAAATCTGCTATTTTTTTAGCTGTTTCCCCTTTATAAAATTCATCACGTCCATTTAACATTATCGCTTTAAGTGTTTTAGCAAGTTTAGGTTGTTTTATGGTGTCTTTAGCCTTCCATGCTTTACTAAATAAAATAGGTGTTTTGTTTACTTCTAAAAAAGCTAGGCGTTTGTCGTCTAATACTGCTTGGTCTTTTGTTGTTAGTACATAGCCTTTGTTAGCTAAGTCTATTACAGGTTGCATGATGGTTTCCATTGGAAGCGATCCAAATTTATCATGTACTTCAAATAGGCCAGCTATTGTACCAGGTATTCCAACTGCTAAACCGCCTTTAGTGCTTAAACCTGGTATGACATTGCCTAAACTGTCTAAATACATGTCTTTGGTGGCTAGCTTAGAGGCTTTTTCACGATAGTCTAAAGCACCAATACTTCCGTCTTCTAGGCGGTACACCATAAAACCACCACCACCAATATTACCTGCATAAGGATAGCAAACAGCCAAAGCAAGGTCTGTAGCAATCATGGCATCAAATACATTTCCGCCTTGTTTTAAAATAGCTGATCCAATTTTAGACGCTTCTGCTTTAGCAGAAACCACCATAGCCTGATTTGTTATTAATCCGCGTTTATTATTGTTTTTACAACTAAATACTAAGCTTGAAAATAGGATTGCGATTAGTAGTTTTTTCATAGATATCAGGATTGTAATTGGGCTAAGGTTTTGTTTGAAAATGCGATTAATTCGTCAAAAAAACTAGTAAATTCCGCTTCAAATTCGTTGTAAAATTCTTCTAGTTCGTTTATGGCTAAATTCATTTTGGATCTGTTTTTAGTACGTTTATTCATACCTTCCAAAACTTTTCCAATACCTTCAATTGACGCATAACTAAGTAGCCAATTATCGGCTAACATATGAGGCATCATTTTTTGAATGCGTTGTGGTAAAATTTCAAAGTTGTCCTCTAAGGTGAGATAGAAATCATCAATGTAATTTGCTAACGGAATATCAGAATATTTTGACCAGTTTTTAGCTAAATAATGATCATATAATATGTCTACAATCACACCAGAGTAATGTCCGTAATTCTTGTGAAGTCGCTTGGTGCTTTTCCTTACCGTAGGATGTGCATCTGTGAAAGTGTCTATTTGAAGATGTAATTGTATCCCTATTTGGATTTGGTCATCAAAATCATCATATTTGTTACCCCTGATACCATCAGCAATAAAATTGCCAATGGTTATTTTTTTGTTATCTCCCGAAAGATATATATGTGCAAGAAAATTCATCTTATAAATATATATAAATTTAGTCTGTAAACTTTTAAAATTTGAAGCGATTACCCAATTTAGATGTCTTACGTTTTGTACTTGTCAGTATAGTAGTGTTTTTTCATTTGCCTCAATTATGTAAAAACCAAGGGCTTCCGTACTTTATTGATGCGCCTATTTTTAATCGTGGTATTGAAGCGGTTTATTTGTTTTTTGTATTAAGTGGCTTTTTAATCATCAAAATAATTTACGATAATAAACAAGAAGGAACATTTTCTATAAAAAAGTTTTATACCAGACGCGTATTAAGAATTTTTCCACTGTATTATTTAATCATGATTTTTGGGTATATTTTCTATTGGTTAGTTTTACCTAAATTAGGGATGGCTTATCATAATAATTACGCGTTAACAGACAGTATTGTATTAACAACTTTTTTTATGCCTAATATTAGTGCTAAATTGTTTATGCCTGGCGGAATTCTAGAAGTATTATGGTCTATAGGTATTGAAGAACAGTTTTATATTTTAGTAGCTCCATTGTTGTTTTTTGTAAATAAAAATAGAGTCTTGCAGCTATTAATAGTGTTAACTATTGGTTATTTTATAGTATTCCATTTGGACATTTTTAGTTATTTTAAAAAGTACAATATGGTGTTTTTCTTTATGTTTTTTGGTGGTATAGTTGCTATTTTAGAAGATAAAAAGAAATTAGAGTTTTTAAAATATACAGCTCTAATACCTATTACAATTTTTACATTAACCGTATTGTATTTTACAACTACCGCTTTACATGTTATTGAAGGGGTTTGGTTTAACCTGGTATCCATGGTTTTATTTGGATTATTTGTTCACACTTTAGCTTATAATAACAGAGGCATACAAATAAAAAATAAAGCTCTAAATTATTTGGGGCAGATATCTTACGGATTATATATGTACAATGTTATTGCATTATACGTTGTAGTTTACTTATTTTTGGAATTGCAAAAAACAATAAAGATTAACGCTGTTTTAATAATCTTACTAATGTATTTGTTGACCTTTGCATTAACTGTAATAATAGCCCATTTTTCGTATAAATATTTTGAAGGCTATTTTTTAAAACTTAAAAACAAATTTAGATAATGACACTTATAAAATCTATATCAGGAATTAGAGGAACCATAGGAGGAACCGTAGGCGAAAACCTGACGCCTATTGATGCTGTAAAATTTGCCTCTGCTTACGGGACGTGGTTAAAACAACAACGCAACAAAACCGATTATAAAGTGGTGGTTGGACGTGATGCACGTTTATCTGGAGATATGATCCAAAACTTAGTCATGAATACTTTGGTTGGTTTAGGTATTCATGTAATAGATTTAAACCTGTCTACAACACCAACAGTAGAGATTGCGGTACCAATGGAACATGCTGATGGAGGGATTATACTAACTGCAAGTCATAACCCTAAACAATGGAACGCACTAAAATTGCTTAATGCTAAAGGTGAATTTTTAGATGGAGCCGAAGGACAAAAAATATTAGAAATAGCTGAGTCTGATAGCATGACTTTTGCAGAGGTTGATGATTTAGGAAAAATCACCAAGAACGATGCTTATATAGATATCCATATAGATGAAGTTTTAGAGCTTGAATACGTTAACCAAAAAGCTATTGAAGCAGCTAATTTTAAAGTCGTAGTCGATGGTGTTAATAGTACGGGAGGAATTGCAATTCCTTTATTATTAGAGCGTTTAGGTGTAGAGGCTGTTAAGTTGTATTGCGATCCAACAGGTCATTTTCCGCATAATCCAGAGCCTTTAAAAGAGCATTTAGGGGATTTGTCTAACGAAGTTAAAAAACATAATGCCGATTTTGGTATTGTTGTAGATCCTGACGTCGATCGTTTAGCGTTTATGGATGAAAACGGAGACATGTTTGGTGAAGAATATACACTTGTTGCTTGTGCAGACTGGGTATTAAGTCAAAATCCAGGAAATACAGTCAGTAACATGAGCTCGACAAGAGCACTACGTGATGTCACTGAAAAACATGGTGGAACTTATGAAGCGTCTGCAGTTGGAGAGGTAAACGTCGTTACTTTAATGAAAAAAAATAACGCGGTTATTGGAGGAGAAGGTAATGGAGGTATCATTTATCCAGACTCTCATTATGGTCGTGATGCTTTAGTAGGTGTGGCTTTATTTTTAAGCCTACTTGCCGAAAGACAATTAAGTGTTAGTGCGTTACGTAAAACGTACACGAGCTATTTTATGAGTAAAAAGAAAATACAATTAACACCAAGCTTAGATGTTGATGCTATTTTAAAAGCTATGGAAGACAACTATAGCAACGAAAATCTTACCACTATTGATGGGGTTAAAATAGATTTTGCTGAAAGTTGGGCACATTTACGTAAAAGTAATACCGAGCCAATTATTAGAATTTATACCGAAGCTAAAAGCCAAACCGAAGCAGATAGCTTAGCAGATAAAATCATTGCAGAAATCAAACAAATCGCAAATATTTAGTATATTAATTGTAAATCATTGGGTTATGCATCATACAAACACACAAAGAACAACAACTTCTAAATTAGAAACCTATTTCTCTCAGTTTAGGCAACATATTGTTGGTGTAGATCAAGAGTTTGAATCGCCTTACGGAAATCAAAAAATGGTGTACACAGATTGGACTGCTTCAGGACGTTTGTACAGACCCATTGAAGATAAATTATTACATCAGTTTGGTCCTTTTGTAGCTAATACACATACCGAAACGACTGTGTCAGGTACAGCCATGACTAATGCCTATCACAAAGCAAGACAAATA
The DNA here is from genome assembly GCF_001315805.1 of Olleya sp. ITB9. Lineage (NCBI taxonomy): Bacteria > Pseudomonadati > Bacteroidota > Flavobacteriia > Flavobacteriales > Flavobacteriaceae > Olleya > Olleya sp. ITB9. Next base: position 182,514 of record NZ_BCBW01000018.1, on the reverse strand, counting down.
ATAAAAGGTCACGTTAATGCTAATGCAGACGATGTATTGATTGTTGCAGGTAATGGTATGACTAGTGTGGTTAATAAGTTTCAACGTATTTTAGGAATTAAAATACCAGAAAACATACAAAAATATACCACAATTCCAGAGGCTATAAGGCCTGTAGTGTTTGTGTCTCATATGGAGCATCATTCTAACCATACCTCATGGTTAGAGACTATTGCAAAAGTAGAAGTTATTCCTGCTGGTGAGGATGGTTTATTTAGTTTAGAAAATTTAGAAATTCTTTTAGAAAAACATAAAGAGTGTCCTTTAAAAATAGCATCTGTTATTGGCGGAAGTAATGTTACAGGCATCCAGACGCCTTACCATCAAATTGCAAAATTAATGCATAACAATGGAGGTGTCTGTTTTGTAGACTTTGCCTGTTCGGCACCTTATGTAGATATAAACATGCATCCAGACCATCCAGACGAAGCTTTAGATGCGGTTTTCTTTTCGCCTCATAAGTTTTTAGGAGGACCCGGAACCTCAGGTGTTTTAGTATTTAATAAAAAGTTGTACAAAAACATGATACCAGATTGTCCTGGAGGTGGTACAGTCAGTTGGACTAATCCTTGGGGAGAACATAAGTATATAGATAATATTGAAGATCGTGAAGATGGTGGTACACCAGGTTTTTTACAAACCATAAAAACAGCCTTATCCATTAAATTAAAAGAGCAAATGGGTGTCAAAAACATGCTAGATCGTGAGCATGAGTTATTGCATCAAATATTTACAAATTTAGATGGTGTTAATAACCTGCATATTTTAGCAGGAGATCATAAAGACCGTTTAGGTGTGGTCTCCTTTTATATAGATAATTTACATTTTAATTTAGGGGTCAAATTACTTAACGATAAGTTTGGTATCCAAACTCGTGGTGGATGCAGTTGTGCAGGGACTTATGGACATTATTTATTACACGTAGATCAGCAACAGTCGCATGATTTGGTTAACGAGATTTCTTTGGGTGATTTAATCCGTAAACCAGGTTGGATCCGTTTATCTGTTCATCCAACAACGACTTGTAATGAGGTCGATTATGTTTGCGAAAGCTTAATTGCTTTAGCTGAAAATCATGAAGAATGGGCTAAGGATTATGAGTATAACAAAGCAAACAACGAGTTTATACACAAAAGCTTTATTCCTAAAAATGATGTTAGAGTCAGTGATTGGTTTGAGTTATAAAATACAATGCCTTTTTAACTTTTAAATACATAAAAAAGCCCTTTATACTATTTAATAAAGGGCTTTTGTTTTACTTAAAATCTTCAGGAGATTTATCACGATGTTTCCAACGTTTATGAGTCCATAAGTAATACTGAGGCGCTTCTTCAATTTGTTGTTCAACCAATTTAAAAAAGGCATCAGTAATCTCGTAATCTTTATAATCGTTTGGATGTTCTGCTATGGTTTTAAACGTGGTTTCATAAAACCCTCTTTTTACTCGTTTTACAGCAAAAAACACCACAGACATGTCTAGTCTTTTAGCTAGCAATTCGGCGCCTGTATGAGCTGGGACGTGTATACCCATAAAATCTAACCAATGGTGTGCTTTCCAAGGTTTAGGGCTCTGGTCAGACACAAACCCATTGATCGTTAATTCGCCTTTGTTTTTAGCCTCTTGTAAGGTGTCAAAGGTATCTTTAGTGGTAATTAAATACGAGTTGTATTTGGCTCTGATGCGTTTGACTAATTTGTCAAAATATTTATTCTCTAACCTTTTGTATACCGCATACCCTTTGCTACGTACATGATTTTGTAAAATAAAAATCCACTCCCAACTTCCATAATGTGCGCACATTAGCACAATGCTTCGGTTGTTATTTTCATGTTTATGGATTTCTTCAATATTAGGAAACGTCATGCGCTTCATCATTTGTTTTTCACTAATGGTTAAAGACTTAATAGCTTCAACCACCATATCACATAAATGATGGTAGAATTTTTTTCGGATACTTACAATTTCATCTTCAGATTTATTAGGGAAAACAAGATGCAAATTCTCTTTAACAGTTTTTTTTCTGTATCCAATAATATGGTAGATTAAAAAATACAATCCATCAGAAAAAGCATACAATAGCCTAAACGGAAGTATTGATATTAACCATAAAAGGGGATAAATTAAAATATAGGCTAAAAATTGCATGAATACTTATTAATTTTGCTATTGCAAATATATGTTATATTTGACTTAAACTTAATCTAGACCATGGGTAATTTTAATATTATAACAATTATAATCATCGCAGCAAATGTGATTATCTCTTACAAGGGATTTGAAGATCGTGTGTTTTTTGAAAAGTATAAATTTAACGTTGGCGCGATAAAAAGAGGCGAGCAATTTAGGGTGTTTAGTTCTGGTTTTTTACATGTTAATCCGCAGCACTTATTATTTAACATGATAACGTTATACTTTTTTGCATGGTTAGTTATTGCAAGGGTAGGCGAGACTAAATTTATTGTCATTTACCTAGTCAGCTTGGTAGCAGGTAGTTTGCTATCGTTGGTTTTTAATAAAGATAATTACCATTATAGTGCAGTTGGAGCCAGTGGTGCAGTAATGGGTATTATTTACTCGGCTATATTATTTGACCCTTGGATGCAAATTAACTTTATAATTCCAGGTTGGGTGTTTGGTATTGGGTATTTGTTATATTCCATTTACGGTATGAAAAAACAAATTGGTAACATTGGTCACGACGCACATTTTGGAGGTGCAGTTGGTGGTTATGTAACGACTTTAATAATAGCACCTTGGTTATTAAAAACAGATTTAACCATGGTATTGGTATTAGCCATACCCATTGTTGTACTGTATGTCATGCAAAAAACAGGGAAGATTTAGTGGTCTAAAATCTCAGCAACCTTTTTTTCTAAAGCTTTACCACGTAAGTTTTTAGCAATAATTTTACCTTCACCATCTAAAATATATGTTGCAGGTATGGCACGTACACCATAAGTAGCTGCAATAGGCTCTTGCCAACCTTGTAGGTTAGATAAATGTTTCCAAGTCAATTTATCTTGTGCTATAGCATTTATCCAACGTTGTTTATGACCTTGTTTGTCTAAAGAGATACCTACTATTTCTAAACCTTTACTGTGGTACTTGTTATACATTTTAACCACGTTTGGATTTTCTCGTCTACATGGTCCGCACCAACTAGCCCAAAAATCTAAAATAACTAGCTTACCTTTAATATCTTTTAAAGACAGGTCTTTACCTTCTGGTGTTTTTGCAGTAAAAGTAGGCGCATAATCCCCAATTTTAGTACCATAAACCATCGGTTTTTTTTGCTCTTGTACACAAGACAACGTAAAAGTAGCAACCAATACAAGTAAAATATAATGTTTCATGAGTGTAAGTGTTTCTAGCAAATATAAAATATAATAATTGATTTATTTATGTCTATTTTTGCAATATGATTTATAACGACACCATTGTAGCCTTAGCCACCGCTTCTGGAGCAGGAGCAGTAGCCATTATTAGATTGTCCGGAAAAGATGCTATAGCCATTGCTGATAGTTGTTTTAAATCCGTTACAAAACATAAAAGCCTTACAAATCAAAAGACGCATACCATCCACTTAGGTCATATTATGGATGACAAACGTACTATTGATCAAGTCTTAGTGTCGGTATTTAAAAACCCAAATTCTTACACAGGTGAAGATGTGGTAGAGGTGTCTTGTCATGGCTCGGTGTATATTCAGCAAGAAATTATACAATTATTTTTAAGACAAGGTTGTCGCATGGCAAATGCAGGCGAGTTTACCTTGCGTTCGTTTTTAAACGGGAAGCTAGATTTAAGTCAAGCCGAAGCAGTTGCCGATTTAATTTCCAGTGACAACGAGGCTTCACACCAAATTGCTATGCAACAAATGCGTGGTGGCTTTTCTAGCGAGATTGCTAAGCTTAGAGCCGAATTAATGAATTTTGCTTCGCTAATAGAATTAGAATTAGATTTTGCAGAAGAGGACGTCGAGTTTGCAGACCGTAAACAATTTAAGGATCTAGTCGAAAAAATCACTTTTGTTTTAAAACGATTAATAGACAGTTTTGCTGTAGGTAATGTGATTAAAAACGGAATTCCGGTAGCCATCGTAGGGGAACCTAACGTTGGTAAATCTACATTGTTAAATGCATTGTTAAACGAAGAACGCGCTATTGTTAGTGACATTGCAGGAACCACACGTGATACCATTGAAGACGAGTTAGTCATTGAAGGGATTGGGTTTAGATTTATAGATACTGCAGGAATTAGAGAAACTAAAGATGTGGTTGAAAGCATAGGAATAAAAAAAACCTTCGAGAAAATGGAGCAAGCACAAGTAGTAGTGCTTCTTTTTTCTGCTGAAGAGTTTAATACCGAAAGTCAACGTCTAACTATTGAAATAGAAAAGATTAAAAACAAGTTTCCGTTAAAGCCCTTAGTGATTATTGCTAATAAAATTGATACCTTAACTCCTACAGAGGTAGACGCCTTAAAGGTTCAGTTTGATGGTGTACATGTATTATCGGCTAAAACAGGTCAAGGCGTAGAGGAATTAAAAAATAAACTTATAGGATTTGTTAATACAGGAGCTTTGCGTAATAACGAAACGATTGTTACCAACACCAGACATTACGACTCGTTACTAAAAGCCTTTGAAGAGATCCAAAAAGTAAAAGCAGGTCTAGAAATGGGCTTGTCAGGAGACCTTATGGCTATAGATATTAGACAAGCCTTGTATCATTTTGGTGAAATTACTGGAGAGATTACAAGCGATGATTTACTAGGTAATATTTTTGCTAACTTCTGTATTGGGAAGTAACTTACTTTCTTTTATTTGTTAATCCCTTGTTATTATTGACTTTATAGTAATTTATCTTCTTTAATTTGTTGCTTATTTGCTCTTTTTTGATTAAATTTGTTGTATATCTGTTGCCTGAAATATAGAATTGTTGCCCATTTCTGTTGGCGAAGATATTGGCGAAATGATGCACCATAACGCACCACGTTGCACCATTACGCTACATAAAGCACCATTTATGAGCAGTAATTTATTCATTCCTAAAACTTGTAAGCATTGCGGTAATGCATTTACAGCACGTACAACAGTTACTAAATACTGTGGCGATACTTGTGCAAAAAGAGCTTATAAAGCACGCAAACGTCAAGAAAAAATTCAAGCTACTCTTACTGAAGATATGCAACAGCAAAAACAAGTTGTTGAAGTTCGCAATCCTAATGCTGTAAATAACAAAGATTTTTTAAGCGTAACAGAAGCCTCACAACTGATTGGCGTGAGTAGATGGACCATTCAAAGAATGATTCAACAAGGACGTTTAAAAGCAGTTCCTTTTGGTAGAAAGCGTATTGTGGCCAGATGGCAAATAGAAAACCTTTTTAATTAATTCCATTATGAAAGTAACATTAAGACAACGCAAGAAGAACGACAAAATAAGTCTGTATTTAGATTACTATCATAAAGGCAAACGTAAAACAGAATACTTACGCTTATACCTTACACCTAATCCTAAAACCAAAACTGAAAGAGAGGTTAATAAGAAAACCAAACAATTGGCTGAAACTATATGTGCACAGCGACAAATAGAAATTCAAAATGGTATTTATGGCTTTCAAGATATTGAAAAGCTAAAAGGTAGTTTTATTACTTATATCACAGCTTTAGCAGAAAAGAAAAATACAAGCTCTGGCAATTATGGTAATTGGAATAGTATGCTAAAACATTTAAAAAAGTTTTGTCCAACAGATGTTAGTTTTCAAGATATAGACAAATCGTTTGTTGAGCGTTTCAAAGAGTATTTAGATAAAGAAGCAATAGGTAGAGCAGGTAAGCAATTGTCTCAAAATTCAAAATATTCGTATTATGGTAAATTTTCAGCGGCATTAAAACAGGCGGTCAAGGATGGAATTTTAAAAGTAAATCCTGCAAATGGTGTAGAGTATTTTAAACAAGGAGAACCTCAACGAGAATTTTTAACGCTTGATGAATTACAAAAAGCAGTTAATACAGAATGTGAACTGCCTATCTTAAAGAATGCTTTTATTTTTTCAGCTTTAACCGGATTACGTTGGTCAGATATTGAAAAACTGATATGGTCAGAAATCCAGCACTCAAAAGAAATGGGATATTATATCCGATTTAGACAAAAGAAAACTAAAGGTGTCGAAACCTTACCAATATCAGACCAAGCAAGAAATCTATTAGGAGAAAAAGGTAATCCAGACGATAAAGTATTTGATGGCTTACATTATAGTGCCTGGTCTAATTTAAAATTACAACAATGGATGATGAAGGCAGGTATTACTAAAACTATTACGTTTCATTGTGCGCGTCATACCTACGCTACCTTACAATTAACTTTGGGTACAGACATATATACTGTATCAAAATTATTAGGTCATAAAGAGTTACGAACTACACAGATATATGCCAAAGTAATTGACGATAAAAAGAAAGAAGCTGCTAACCGTATTCAACTGGATTTATAATGAAAGGAAGTATATTTTCAAGTTTGGTTTCTATAACCAATGGCTTACATAGAGATAATAGACAGGAAAAGGATTTTAAATACTTATTGTCTGATTTTAAATTGAACCAAAAAGCTAATAACGCAGTTTTTAAAGTAAACTTTAAAAAGCCTTTAAATGCGAAAAAAGAATACTATCAAAAGCTAATAATTAATGAAACAGAAAATACAGTAGCATCATTTGTAAAGGAATTTCCGAAAAATGCAACTACACCAGAAAATAAATACAGCTATACCATTCTACTTAATAAATTTGATAAGTACTTAAATGACATTGCAACTTATATCAATAAAAGAGGTATAACAACAGATTTAAATAATGATGACAATTATATCATAAACTACTTAAAAGTATCTGTAATAAGGTTGTATGCTGAACTACAAGAGCAATACGGACAATTTTCGGAAAATACAAAATTCTCAATTTCTGAAATTGCAGAAAAATACTTTAATGATGAAACTTTTGATGTTAGCTTAATAGAAAAGAACACCACTAAAAAAGTTGCTACCAAAAAAACATCAAAAACGAAAGCAACACCCAAGACTTCTTTTGGATATAAAAGTAATGACACTTCAACTTTGCTAACTGTACTTAAACAAGTAAATCTAAAAATCGATTTGTTAGATAACCGCACAACTGTTGAACATTTGCACCAATTGTTATTAGCAAAAGATTTTGCAAATACAGAATCGCAAATTTATCTTCAATGCGAAACTACACAGTTTAGTTACCTTGTAACAAAACTTAAACCATTTTTTAATGGTTTCAATCCTACCTCAATAGAACGTTCTGGAAAATTTATTACTAAAACAGGTACGCTATTAAAGGCGAATAATCTTCACAAAAACAAAATTCACAACCCAAAAGAAAAGGAAGAAATAGATAAAATCATCCAACAACTGCAATAAAAAACAGTAAGAATAGTAAGAAACCTTACTGTTGTCTTACCCTTGTTTTACACTCTTACTAAAATCGGGAAGCCAATTTTCAACCTTTGTCCTGTTCTTGAAAACCAAGAATGACATTTGGCCAGATGTCCTCATTTATTTAAAACAAAATAAACGATGGACACAAATATCATCGAAAAGTTAGACCGCATTGAAAAACTCTTATTAGAGCAACAAACAATGCAAAAGCAAGTATTAAACTTTAATGAAACTTGCAAGTATTTAGAATTATCCCAATCGCACTTGTATAAACTCACAAGTACGGGAACCATTCCACATTATAAACCGAATGGTAAAAAGATTTATTTCCAAAGAGAAGAGTTAGACCATTGGTTACTGCGTAACCGTATGAACTCAAGAGACGAAATCGAACAGCAAGCTGCCGATTACCTTATTAAGAAAGGAGCGGTGAAGTTATGACTGAAATAATCGATTTACTCTTAACGCTCTCTCAAGAAATAAAGGACATTAAAGCACGTATCGAATTGTTACGACAATCGAGAGCAGAAGTATTAAAAGATACGTGGATAGACAATCAAGATGTATTGCAGACCTTACATATAAGTAAGCGAACGCTACAAACTTTAAGAACCAATGGCACTTTGCCTTACAGCAAAGTAAAAGGTAAATTTTACTATAAAGTTGCTGACATAGAGCAATTGCTTCAAGACAACTACTACAACCATAATTTCAAGCAAGATGGAAATAAGTAGAGAAGCAATTTTAGACAAAACACATTATGGTTTAAAAATCTATGCCTATGTGTTGAGACAGTATTATCCTAATCAAACAGTCCTTTCTGTAAAAGGAAGGGACTGTGGGATAACTCGAAACCCTTTTAATGGTGGTAAAGAAACCTTGCGGATTCATATTGATGGTATTATAGCAACACATCGAGATACAGAATTAGAAGCCTTTAAAGGTGATGTATTCGATTTTGCACAATATCATTTTAGAATAACCGATGAAGAAGATTTGTACCAGAAGATAAATCAAGAGCTACATCTAAATTTAGAAGTCAAGGAAAAAGACGAATTGGAATGGCTTAATGAACCAGACGATAGGTGGTATGCCAACTGTAGCTTTTTTAAAGCACCTGTTCGCAATGTGTTTCCTTCGGAAACCTTGCGATTACATCAAGTATTTGCATTAATCACAAGTAATAAATACAAAAAGATTACTGAAGAATTAAGAGCAATTACCAATGTAAAAGAAGCACGTAAATTCAAAGCGAATCGCTTTGATTACGTAACACTTTCAGGAACATTTGAAAAACGAAGCGATAACAATTTGCTAAAGCATTCTAATTTATTAACCATTGATTTTGACCATTTAGAGAATCTACAAGAGTTAAGAACACAGCTCTTAAATGATGAATATTTTGAAACCGAAATGCTATTCATATCACCATCTGGCGATGGCCTAAAATGGATTATTAGAATAGATATTTCAGAAGTAACACATTCAGAATATTTCACAGCAGTAGCAAATTACATTAAACACAATTATAACATTGAGGTTGACCAGTCAGGTAAAGACGTTTCCAGAGCGTGTTTTTTACCATATGACCCAACAGCCTTTTTACATAAAAGACATCAAGCATTATGACTAAAATATTTAACCCAAAAGATTGGTTAGAAGTTCCTAAAGAGCCAACAAAACCAAAAAGCAACACAGCAACAACTAATGTTGTTGCTGTTGCTGATAACGACATTGAATCCTACATTTCAGCAATCGAGCAATCAGGTACAGACATAACAGGAAGTTATGCCACTTGGAGAGATTTAGGCTTTGCTTTAGCAGAAGAATATGGAGAAATAGGTAGAGATTATTTCCACCGTATGAGTAAAAATTATGCAGGTTACGATGCTAAAGAGTGTGATGCACAATTCGATAAATGCTCAAACGCAAAAGGACACGGAATTACAATTGCTACCTTTTATCACTATGCACATCAGTCAGGTATCAAACCGACTAAACAACAGTATAACAACGAAGTTGCAACAAACGTTGCAACTGTTGTCGATACAGCCAACCAATCAATGCCTACAATACCAGAAACGGTATATGAGAATTTGCCACAGTTTTTACAACAAGTTGTAAATCCTGCTAATGGACAAGAAGAAAAGGACATTTTATTGTTAGGTTCATTAACAGCATTTAGTGCGTGTTTTCCTAAACTCTTTGGTATCTATGACCAACGTAGAGTATTCAGCAACTTATATTTATTTGTAACCGCACCTGCATCTGCAGGTAAAGGAAGACTTAACCAAATTAAAAATTTGGTAGAGCCTGTTCATAAATTAAAACGAGAACAAGCCAAAGTATTAAAGCAGCAATTTCAAGCAGAAACTGCTACTTATAATATGAATAAAGGCAAAGATGAAAACTTGGAAAAACCGAGTAAACCGCCAGAGCGAATGCTGTTCATTCCTGCTAACAATAGTGTAACAGGCGTATATCAATTAATTTCTGATAATAAAGGCAGAGGTTTAATTTTTGAAACCGAAGGCGATACATTAGCACAAGCCTTTAAAAGTGATTATGGCAATTATTCCGATGGATTTCGTAAAGCATTTCATCACGAAACCATAAGCTATTATCGTAGAACAGATAGAGAATATGTAGATATTGAGAAACCGTGCTTGTCAACAGTATTATCAGGCACACCTAAACAAGTGGCAACCTTAATACCCAATGCAGAAAATGGGCTATTTAGTCGCTTTATGTTTTACTATATGAATATAAAACCAACTTGGAAAAATGTATTTCAAAATAGTAATAAGTTAGGTTTAGATGATTACTATAACCAATTAGGTAGTGAGTTTTTAGAATTGTACAAAACGCTAAAAAACAACCCAGAGATTGAAATACGATTAACCACAACCCAACAACAGCAATTCAATACGTTCTTTGAATCCTTACAGACCAAATACATCAACCTACAACCCGAAGAGTACATCGCAACAATAAGGCGATTAGGCTTAATTGCGTTTAGGATAATGATGCTATTCACAGCATTCCGAATTATGGAGGATGGTGATGTAAACGCAACTAAAGAATGTGAGGATATAGATTTTAAAAATGCACTAACCATAATTTCAATTTTAGTAAAACACAGTAGTAAAGTATTTAATGATTTACCAATAGAGCAAAAAGCAACAAAACGCTTAAATAGAAAAGAACGCTTTTTAGAAAGTTTGCCAAAGCAATTTAGCAGACAAGAGTATTTAGATTTAGCCACAAAACAAAGCATCGCACACAAAACCGCAGAAGGCTATATTACCAAATTTGTTGATGCAGGTTTAATATACAGAGAAGCACACAACAACTATTCAAATCCTGCAAAGACATAGTTAAGGATTTTAAGGATTTAAGGATATGATTAAATTGACTTCCTCAAATCCTTAATATCCTCATTACCTGTTAATAACTGTTTATATCTTTTTACTTTCCTTTGGTTTCCTTTTGTTAAATTAGACAAAATTTGACAAGTCTAAATAATTCTATTATGGAGTTTGGAGAGTACATACGTTCATTGCGTGAAAAACGCAATTTGCTATTAAGGGAAATGGCTGCAAACCTAAATATGGATGTTGCCTATTTAAGTAAAATAGAACGAGGAAATCGGATGGCAAGACGCGAACAAGTAGTTGCTTTTGCCAAAACATTAAAAGAAGACGAAAACGAATTAATTAAGCTATGGATGTCCGAACAAATTGTACTAATGCTCAAAAATGAAAAGGAGCGTACGGAAATCCTCAAAATAGCTGAAGAAAAAATTAGTAAGATTGTAAAAAAGGGTTAGGATTTAAAGTAATTTATGTTTAAAGAGAATAAATATTATGGCGAGGTATGGTTTAAATCTGCAGAGGATAATAAGTGCTTTTGTGTATTAGAGTTAATTAATGATGAAGTACACATAACGACCAATTTGTCAGAAAGATTACCTGCCTATCAAATAGAGTTAATTTATGGGGTTTTTACAGGTTTAGGCTATTTAACTTTTGTAAACTGCAAGATTAAAAACAGTAGCAATGGAATAGTAGAGACTAAAACTTATAAGCCTAAATATACGTTTGCTTGTGCATATCATTTAATTGAACCTATAGGTTTGAAAATTAATGAATTTCAAATTGACAATTTAGCAATAGTGAGTTGGGTTAGAAAAATGCATTGGTATAATTCTTTAGAAGACAAACTTGAAAAAGAGGATGACGTAGTCCACAATACGAATATTACTGAAGACTTATCTATTAAAATCACAAAATCAACATCATATACTTCTAACCACAACTTTTTTAGAATGGACAATGTTGGATATGTCGATTTTAAATCAGAAAAAAAATTGAGTATTCTTGAGAGTATAGATTTATATAATTCATTTCAAAAATTATTTCATTTTTTATACGGTAAGTCTGTACAATTTAAAGCTTTTAATTTTAAATGTTTAAGCTGTGGTAATTGGGCTTCGTTATATTACAAGGATGATTTCAACAAAGAAAACATATCTGGTTTTATAGCGCTTGACTATGATACTATTAAAGATGATTTGTCCAATATAATTAAGCATTGGTATAACAATGAAGGCATAGGTTATTGTGCTGATATTATTATCGAAAATTTACTCTCGGTTAAAACGAGCCATAGTAGGCGATTTACAAATTCCTATACAGCTTTCGAAGCTTATAGTTTGAAATTTGGTAATAAGATTAAGAACTCATCTTTTGCCAAAGATTTATTAGAACAAAAGCAATTATTAGTCGATATAACTAATATTCCAGAAGATGATATTAAAACATATGTATCAAAGATTGTTCGTCATCGAGATTATTTAATACATCGCACTAAAACAAAAAACAATATTTTTTCACAGTTTGAACTATTGTATATATCCTTTTTATTAGATTATTTGGTTGGTTTAGGCTTGGTGAAACAAATGGAAGTTTCTGATAAAATTATTGAAAAAATAATAGAGCGTGCTAAATCTACATACCAAGATATGCAGTCTGTAAATAGACTACTAAACAAAGATTTATTAGTTGATAACAATAATAAAGTTCAACCTTCTATGTAAAATTACAATATAATTTCATTTATGCAAGAACACCTCAAAACCAACATACTAAACTTTAAATGGCCTAATAGTGCGCCTACTATTTATTTAACTTTAGAGGATATTGAAGGTAGTCATCCTATCCATAAATCTAAATTTTCAAGGCAGATAAAAGAGGTGTTTCCAGATGCAGACTTATCTAACAAAGACCAAATATTTACAACATTTACAACAGAAATACCAGATGCACCAAGCATTAAGCTAAATTTAGTAGATGGTAGAGAATTAAGAATTTATAAGCAATTCCTTAAACATAAATTAAGAAGCTATTTTAAATCGAAAGACTATATAGTAGTAAAAAACTTCGTTGGTGATGTACAAGTGTGGATGCCTTCAAAAAAAGGGAATACAGCAGACTATAACCTCTACTATAAATTTTCATTTAAGATACAGTTTGCAAAACTCACAGACTTACCAGAGTTAATTGTATCATACGATGGTACTTCAAAAGTCCTTACAACATCGGTTAAGGATATAGAGGATTCAGAGTTAATAAAACGTTGTGTATATGGTCAAAAAACGTTCAATTACCAAATGGACCTCGATACAGAGGAAAAACAAGAATTTTACAATGCTATTCAGTTTGACCAAGCATACCCAATTTTTAATTTGTCATTAGCACGAGCATTAGATATACCTATTGAGGAACCTATAAGACCAATTAATAAATATCAAAAGTACGTAGCACTTATTAATAATTTTGCAACCAACTATCTGTTTAAAGAAGATTTTAAAGTCATATTTCCATTTAAAACTGATACGTTTATAGATGTGCCACTCAATCGTATCAACCATATCGACCCACAAGTAGGTTTATTGGAATTTGGTAAAGACCAATACGGTAACAAGAAAACCCATTTAGTGCCTAAAAAGGCAATGAATATCCTAAACCCTTACAGACGTCCAAACAATCAAAATATCAAGATATTTTTCATTTGCCATACTTCTCATAAAGATTCGGTATTGTCTTTCTATCAAAATTTAAAGGAAGGTGTAAATACAGAAAAGAATTATTATAAAGGATTAGAAGCCTATGTGAACATTAAAGCATCATCATCCAAAGAACACTTCATTGAATTTACCAACGAAAACGACCCAATACCAGAAATAATTGAAAAGTTAGAGAGTTTAACCTTCGACCACGATAATGTGCTTTACGCAGCTTTTTATTTAAGTCCTTTCGATAAGTTCACACAAAATCCCGAAGACCGCGAAATCTATATTCAAATCAAAGAACTGTTTTTAAATGAAGGCATTGTTACACAAGTGGTAGATTATGAAAAAATGGTGGTCAATATCGAGAATCAATACAACTTCCAATTTTCATTGCAAAATATGGCGTTAGCTATTCACGCCAAATTAGGTGGCGCACCTTGGAAACTTGCAGTAACCGATAAAAAAGAATTAGTAATAGGTGTTGGTGCATTTACCAATCAAGGCGAAAACAGACGTTATATAGCAAGTGCCTTTAGTTTTCAAAACAATGGCTTATTTAGAAAGTTCGAATATTTTGACCAAAGCGAAACAGACCTATTGGCAGGAAGTATATGTAAAGCCATTAGAGATTTTACATCGGTTGCAGAAGCAGATAAAGTAGTCATTCACTTCTATAAGGAAATGAGTTACGAGGAACTAAAACCAATTATTAGAGGGATGCATACATTAGGGTTAAAAATTCCGCTCTACATTCTAAATATCAATAAAACAGAAGCAGAAGATATTATTGCTTACGACCTTAATTGGAACAAAAAGTTAATGCCTGTAAGTGGTACATACATACGTATTAGCGAAAATCAATTTTTGTTGTTTAATAATGCACGTTACCCTAATTCACAGCGGTATTCAGATACAGATGGTTATCCGTTCCCAATAAAAATTAAGGTAAGCAGTCCAGATGAAGATGCTTTTGAAGATGCAGATGTAGTGTTAGAATTATTAACACAAGTGTATCAGTTTAGCAGATTATATTGGAAATCGCTTCGACAACAAAATGTACCAATCACAATAAAATATCCAGAAATGGTAGCACAAATAGCACCACGTTTTAATAATGGCGTTCCAGACGATGCTAAAGATGCTCTATGGTTTTTGTAATTTACCAATCAATTTATTTGCAACACCATTGCATTCAATAATTTGTATATTTGTATAAATTATATGAAAATATTTGTTTCCATATCAATGTCTATTTTATTCTTTTTTCAAGGGATAAGCATAGATATGGACTTTTGTGGTCCAATTAAAGAAATTTCAAATGTAATTACCCATTATCAAGACCATAAAGTTTATGGAGACTCTTTCTTTGAATATGTAGTTGAAGATTACATTGAGAGCGATGCTAAAAATGAAGAGCATCATCATAACCCAGATAAGGAGAATACACCAGTCCATTCCCATAATCAATGTTGTCACCCTTTGGTATTAATTATTGCGAACAATAATTTGGCTTTAACCAATCGATTAAAGTTTGAAGAGAAAAAACAATATAATTTACATAAAGTAAACTTCACTTCCAGATATTTGGAATCACTTTTCCAGCCACCTAAAGTATAATTCAGTTTTTTAATGGATAGCTATATCCAATTTTGAGCCTAAAGGGTTCATTTCATTTCGTGTAATTCTATTTTCTTATATCAGAATTGTATCGAATAGTTTAACTGAATTAATACATTTTCTATGATTAATAAAATCATTGATTTTTCAATCAATAACAAATTCATTATTGGTTTGCTTACGCTTACCATAATCGGAACAGGTATTTGGAGTATGACCAAAGTGCCAATAGATGCTGTTCCAGATATTACCAATAACCAAGTACAGGTTATAACACAATCCCCCAATTTAGGTACTGAAGATATTGAGCAAATTGTTACTTATCCAATTGAAGTGGCAATGAGCAATCTTCCTGATGTTCAGGAAATAAGGTCAATTTCTCGTTTTGGCTTATCTGTGGTTACTATTGTATTTGATGATGATATGGGAACATATCTACCTCGCCAATTAGTAGCCGAAAAACTAAACAAAGTCAAAGAGCAAATACCTGCTGGATTTGGCGAACCTACAATGGGGCCTATTTCAACAGGTTTAGGAGAGATTTACCAATACACACTAAAAGTTGCACCAGAGTTTAAAGACAAATACAACATTGCAGATTTACGCTCAATGCAAGACTGGATTGTACAGCGTCAAATGGCAATGGTTCCTGGTGTGGTAGAAGTAAACGCTATTGGTGGAAAAATAAAACAATACGAAGTAGCGGTTGACCCAAACGATTTAAATGCTATTGGCCTTACCATTACAGATGTGTTTAATGCACTTGAAGCCAATAATCAAAATACAGGAGGTGCATATATTGAAAAGAACCATCAAGCCAATTTTATTCGTGGTGAAGGCTTGGTGAGAAGTTTAGAGGACATTAAAAAAATCACTGTCAAGAATATTAATAATATACCTGTCACTATTGGCGATATTGCTACGGTACAATTTGGCTCTGCAATTCGTTACGGTGCATTAACCCAAGATGGTGAAGGAGAAGTTGTAGGTGGATTGGTAATGATGCTAAAAGGAGCTAATTCCAATGATGTTATTGCCAATGTAAAAGAGCGAATGACTCAAATTGAAAAGTCGTTACCAGAAGGCGTAATTATTGAACCATTATTAGACCGAAGTAAATTAATTGGCGAAACAACTTCTACAGTAACAACTAATCTTATTGAAGGTGCATTAATCGTCATTTTTGTGTTGGTCTTTTTATTAGGTAATTGGCGAGGAGGTTTAATAGTTGCCTCTACTATTCCATTATCCTTATTATTTGCTTTTATTTTAATGAATGTTTTTGATGTTTGGGTAAACCTAATGAGTTTAGGAGCAATTGATTTCGGAATCATTGTAGATGGTGCTGTAATTATTGTTGAAAGCACTGTTTTTCTTATAGCATCACAAGTTTTGAAAAAGAAACAACTTACATCTAAAGAAAGAGATAAAGTTGCTTCTAATGCTTCAAAAAAGATGATGAATGCTGCCTTCTTCGGTCAGTTGATTATCCTTATCGTTTTTCTACCCATTTTAGCCTTACAAGGTATTGAAGGAAAGATGTTTAAACCAATGGCTTTGACCTTTATTTTTGCTATGATTGGTGCAATGGTACTTTGTTTAACCTATGTGCCAATGATGTCAGCTTTAATATTAAGAGCACCTAAAAACGATAAAAAATCTTATGGAGATAGATTTGTGCATTGGGTTGAAGATAAATACCAACCTTTATTGGTTAGAGCCTTGCGAAAAGGGAAATGGGTAATTGGTATTGCAGTTGTGTTGTTCGGAATAACCGTTTTTATGTTTTCAAGAATGGGTGGCGAGTTCATTCCGCAACTCGATGAAGGTGATATTGCATTTCACGCTATTTTAAAACCAGGTAGTTCACTTACAGAAACTATTGAAACTACTACCAAAATAGAACAAATAGTAAAAGCAAAATTTCCAGAAGTTGATAAAATTGTGAGTCGTATTGGTGTTGCCGAAATTCCAACCGACCCGATGCCTATGGATATTGCCGATGTTTTTGTAATTCTGAAACCTAAAAGTGAATGGACTACTATAGAATCAAAAGATGAATTGATTGAAGCAATGAAAGAAGCAGTTGAAATGGTTCCTGGTGTTAATTATGAGTTTACACAACCTATTGAAATGCGTTTTAACGAGTTATTAGAAGGTGTTCGTGAAGATATTGCTATAAAACTTTATGGTGAAGACATTGATATTCTATCTCAAAAAGCCGAAGAAATATCTAAAATTATCGCAGGTACTGAAGGTATTGGTGATATGAAAGCGGAAGCCACAACAGGTTTGCCACAAATGACAATCAATTACAACAGGAATAAATTGGCGCAATATGGTCTTCAAATAAATACGCTTAATCAAACCGTACAATCTGCATTTGCAGGTGGTACAGCAGGTGTAATTTTTGAAGGTGAAAAACGCTTCGATTTAGTAGTACGATTAAGCGATCAAAACCGTAAGGATATTTCAGATGTTCAAAACCTGTATATCAATTTACCTTCGGGTGCTCAAATTCCTTTACGTGAAATTGCAGATGTAAGCTATAAAGCAGGACCAATGCAAATCAGTAGAGATAACACCAATAGAAGAACCTATGTAGGTGTTAATGTTAGAGGACGTGATGTAAAATCGTTAGTAACTGAAATTAAATCAAAATTAGATGCACAATTAGAATTACCATCAGGTTATTTTATTCGTTATGGTGGTGCATTTGAAAATTTAGAACGTGCCAGCAACCGATTACAAACCGTTGTGCCTATTGCATTGTTACTCATATTTATACTAATATATTTTGCATTAAAATCTTTACCACAGACCTTAATGATTTACATAGCTATTCCAATGGCAACTATTGGTGGTGTTGTGGCGTTGTGGTTACGTGATATGCCATTTAGTATTTCGGCAGGTGTTGGTTTTATTGTGCTGTTTGGTGTTGCAGTTTTAAATGGTTTGGTAATGATAAGCGGACTCAACGAATTAAAAGAAGAAGGTGTAACCAATCTAAAGGATAGAATAGTTGAAGGTACTAAACGAAGAATCAGACCTATTATGCTAACTGCTTTTACAGATGTATTAGGCTTTCTACCAATGGCTATTTCATCATCAGCTGGTGCAGAAGTACAACGTCCATTGGCAACGGTTGTTATTGGTGGATTATTAACTTCAACTTTGCTTACCTTATTTGTTTTACCAATTTTATATCATTGGGTAGAAAACAAATCTTTTACGTTTAAGCCAAATAAAAAGTTAGTAACAGCAACAGCAGTTGTATTATTACTATTTGGCTTTTCACCACAAAGTAATGCACAAGAGTTGAATGATACAATTCCCGAAATTTCATTACAGGAAGCTGTTAAACTCGCAAAAAGTAATTATCCATTATTGAAGCAAAAGCAGTTGGAAATTACAAAACAAGAACAATTAAAATCGACTGCCTATGATTTCGGAACGACTCAAATTTTTACAGGTGGAGAAGAAATTGATAATGGAAATGGCATCTATACAACCATTGGTATTGGTCAATCAAATATCGATGTATTTGGCATTGGTTCTAAAAAGAAGCTACAAGAACAACGCATTCAATTGGAACAAAAAGCCTTTCAACTTTCCGAGTTGGAATTAGAATTGGAAGTTAAAAAAGCTTGGTCTAATTGCTATCAAATGAAACAAAACTATGATTTGTATAAGGAATTGGATTCCATTTATTCCAAATTCGAGCAAGCAGTAGCTTTAAATTATGAAGTCGAAGCTATTTCTAAATTAGAATATTCGGCAGCAAAAAATCAAGCGTTTCAAATTCAGAATAAAAAAGCGCAAGCCTATAGTAATTATCTTATTGCCTTACAGCAATTCAATTTGTGGTTGGTATCAGAAGAAATTTTTACAGTTTCAGATGAATTTGAGGTAGCGATAGATAGTGATATGGAAACATTCAGTATTGAAAGTCATCCATTGTACAGTATGTCGCAGAGCATTGTAGATGAAGCGGAAGCTAAATATAAAGCTGCAAAAGCAGATAATTTGCCAAAGTTCAATCTTCAAGGTGGTTTACAAAAAGTAAATGGCAATTCAGGATTTTACACCTATCAAGCAGGAATTTCAATTCCGTTTTTATCAGGTTCTAGCAAAGCACAAGTTAGAAGTGCCAGAATTGATAAAGAAATAGCGGAAACCAATGTAGCGTTCAAAAAACAGGAAGTACAATCAAGGTTTGTTCAGGCTAAAGAAAATTATATGAAATGGAAAACATCTTGGGAGTTTTACAAAGACCAAGTTTTACCATTAACAAAAGAGCAAAAAACAGGTGCATTACTGGCATATAGAGAAGGCGAAATTGATTATACTGCATTTACGCAGTTGATAAAAGAAGCAATTCAATCGGAACTGGAAGCACAGACTGCATTAGTAAACTATTTAGAAAGCACATTTCAATTACAATATTTTAATAAATAAGACAATGAAAAACAAAATATATAAAATCCTTACCGTAATGGTGTTAGCCATATTTGTTTCAGCTTGCGGAAATAAAGAAAATCATAACGAGAATGATGGTCATTCCCACGATGAGGAAGAAAAAACAGAAGTTAACGAAGAGCATCACGATGAAGACGAAGTAATGCTTTCACAACAGCAATTCGATGCATTGAAAATGAAAATAGATACGTTAGCATTACGTAATATGAGCGGCTATGTAGAAGCAAACGGAACGTTAGAAGTACCACCACAAAACGAAGCAGCTATTACTACTGTTGTTGGTGCAAATGTCGTTTCAATTGAAGTGATTGAAGGTGATAAGGTTAATAAAGGTCAAGTTGTGGCTTATCTATCGCACCCAAATATCATACAAGCGCAAACGGATTATTTAAACGCTTATAGCAATAGCGAGCTTGCAAAGAAAAATTATGAACGTCAACAAAAATTATACGATGCTGGTGTTGGTTCTGGTGCTAATTTCCAGAAAGCAGAAGCAGAATATCAAGCATCAAAAGCAATGGTTAATGGTTTAGAAGCGCAATTAAGAATACTCAACGTTAACACTACATCAGTTCGCAATGGAACAATTGCACAGCGCATAGCATTGCGAAGTCCAATAGAAGGCTTTGTGCAAAAAGTTGAAGTAAAAACAGGTCAATATGTAGAGCCACAAACCGAATTATTTGAAATTGTAAATACGCATCACGTTCACGCCGATTTAATGGTTTTTGAAAAAGATGTTTATAAAGTACAGAAAGGTCAGAAAGTTAACTTTACGGTACAATCCATACCAGATGCAGAGCTTATCGCAGAAATCTATTCCGTAAGCAAAACCTTTGAGGACAACCCAAAAGCAGTCCACGTTCACGCAGAAATAGAAAACAAAAAAGGTAACTTAATTCCTGGTATGTATATTCAAGGTAAAATTCAAGTAGATAATACCCAAACAAAAGCTTTACCAGAAAGTGCAATTATAAAAGAAGGCGAAAGATATTATGTGTTTTCAGTAGAAAAAGAAAATGACGATTGGAGCTTTAAACCTATCGAAGTTGTATTAGGCACTAAAGATGGTGATTGGGTATCGGTTCAATTTACTGAAAACATAGAAAGTAATACAAAATTTGCTTATAACAATGCTTATTATCTTAACGCAGAAATGAAAAAAGGAGAAGCAGAACACGCACATTAATTATGGAAACAATAGAACAAGTATTAGAGTCAAAAAATATTCGTGTTACAGCAATGCGTTTGCTTATATATAAGTTTCTTACAGAAAAAGAGGTCGCTGTTACTTTAAGTGATATTGAAAATGCTTTCTCAAAAGCAGACAGAACCACTTTATACAGAACTATTAAAACCTTTGAAGAAAAGGCTATTGTGCATCAAATAGACGATGGTACAGGGATTACAAAATATGCATTATGTGAAAAGGGATGTAATTGTGAAATTGAAACCGATTTGCACTTACATTTCCATTGTAATAATTGCAATGAAACCATTTGCTTAACAGAACATAAAATACCTCAAATAAAAGTGCCAGATGGTTTTGTGTCAGAGAATGTAAATTTGGTGGTAAAAGGTATTTGCGATAAGTGTAGTGTCTAATTATTGCACTTCCATTGCACTTCCATTGCACTTACTATTAAAGTACATTTATCCAAAATTAGAGGATATGAAGTTTAATACTAAAATACCTAAACATCTAAAACAGGCGTATAACCAAGAATTAAAACAATACAGTTTCTGTTTAGAAAATAAGCAGTTTGGTAATGCTTGGTATCATTTAGAACGTAGTCATATAATAGGACAATCTTATCCTATAGAACATACCTATTCACATTGGCTTATGCTAAAGTTTGGATTTAGACAAAAAGATACGAAAGAAGTAATAGGTCAAATAATTAGGTTGCTTGTGGGTGGCTGGAAATCATTTATAAATCACGTTCCACTTGGTAATACTGGTGGAGCAAACGTGCCACCATTAAAACGAATGCCTATTCCCAATGACATTGAAAAATTATTAGATATTAAATGAAAAATAAATTAGCGGTTACAAGTATCCTAACAGCAATCACAGCTTCATTGTGTTGCATCACACCTGTTTTGGCATTAATTGCAGGTACAAGTGGTGTAGCTTCAACTTTTTCTTGGATAGAACCATTTAGACCTTACTTAATAGGGCTAACTATATTAGTTCTTCTCTTTGCTTGGTATCAAAAATTAAAACCAGAAAAAGAAATCGACTGTGAATGTGAAACGGATAAAAAACCAAAATTTATTCAGTCAAAAACCTTTTTAGGAGTTGTAACAGTATTCGCAATAGTGATGTTGGCATTACCATACTACTCAAGTATGTTTTATCCAAATTCAGAGAAACAAATTGTTATCGTTGATAAATCAAATATCAAAACAACAGTGTATAAAATAAGTGGAATGACTTGTGCCAGTTGTGAAGCTCACGTAAACCACGAAGTAAATAAACTTAACGGAATTGTAAACTCAAAAACATCATACAAGAATGGTAACGCAATCATTGAGTATGACCAAACTAAAACTAATGAATTAGAAATTGAGAAAGCAATTAATTCTACGGGTTATAAAGTAACTGATAAAAATTAAAATTGATGCAAACTATATTAAAATCGGAAATCACTTGCCCAACCTGTGGTCATAAAAAGAAAGAAGATATGCCAACTAACGCTTGTCAATTCTTTTACGAGTGTGAGCATTGTAAAACGGTTTTGAAACCAATCGAAGGAGATTGTTGTGTGTATTGTTCTTATGGTACAGTTCCTTGTCCACCAATTCAACAAAACAAAAGTTGTTGCTAAAACAAAACTAAATGAAAAAAAAGAAAGTCAATTTAAGAGATTTAAAACCAAATTCAGAAGAGCAACATTCTCACGATGATGGTCACGACCACGGAGATGGAAGTGCATTCAAGACATACATTCCTGCTATTATAAGTTTTGTTATGTTAATGGTAGGTATCGCTGTAGATTATTTTGATGCGATTCCTCAATTTGAAGGATTGATTCGAGTAGTTTGGTACACTTTAGCATATATTCCAGTTGGATTTCCTGTAATTAAAGAAGGATGGAAAAGTCTTATAAAAGGCGATGTTTTTACCGAGTTTTTTTTAATGTCTATTGCCACCATTGGTGCGTTTATCATTGGTGAATATCCTGAAGGTGTGGCAGTAATGCTATTTTATGCAGTAGGAGAATTATTTCAAAACGCAGCAGTTAATAGAGCAAAAGGAAATATTAAAGCCTTATTAGATGTTCGACCAAAAGAAGCCAATGTATTTCGTGATGGTGATTATGTTAGTGTGTCGCCAGAAGCTGTAAATATTGGTGAAAAAATACAAATTCGAGTAGGTGAGAAAATACCGTTAGATGGGATTTTATTATCCGAAAAAGCATCTCTAAACACCGCAGCGTTAACAGGCGAGAGCAAACCAGATTCCATTCAGAAAGAAGCAAAGGTTTACGCAGGTAGTATCAATTTAGAAAGCGTTATTGAAGTTGAGGTAACTAATAAGTTTGAAGACAGTTCTATTGCGAGAATATTAGATTTGGTTCAAAATGCTACAGCTCGTAAGTCTAAAACAGAACTATTTATTAGACAGTTTGCTCGTATCTACACACCAATTGTTGTGTTTTTAGCTATTGGTGTTACTTTTATACCTTACTTTTTTGTAGATGATTATGTATTTAGAGATTGGTTATACAGAGCATTAATTTTCTTGGTAATATCTTGTCCTTGTGCGTTAGTGATTTCAATTCCATTAGGTTATTTCGGTGGTTTGGGAGCAGCTTCAAAAAATGGAATTTTATTTAAAGGTGCTTCATTTTTAGATGCAATGACCAAGATAAGTACTTTGGTAATGGACAAAACAGGAACCGTTACCAAAGGTGTTTTTAAAATCAAAGAAGTAAAAGCAATCGGTTGGAAAGAAACCGAATTTATGCAATATTTAATGGCGATGGAAGAACAATCCACGCATCCAATTGCTAAAGCAATTTTAGAGTATAAATCAGAGGGAGAAGATTTTGAAGCACAAGACGTTTCTGAAATTGCAGGTAAAGGTTTAAAAGGCATTGTAAATGGTAAAACAGTTTTAGTAGGAAATAAAGCCTTAATGACTACTAATAATATTGATGTTCCATCTGAAACGGAATCTATTGTAGAATCTATTGTTTTAGTAGCAATCGATAATCAATTTGCAGGTTATGTAGTCATAGCAGATGAATTAAAGGAAGATGCAAAAGAAACTATTACAGCATTACACAAAGTAGGCATTAAAAATATTATGATGCTTTCCGGTGATAAAGATTCCATCACGCAACAAGTCGCTAAAGAGTTGAATATCGAAAATGCTAAAGGTGGTTTACTTCCAGAAGATAAATTAAACGAAGTTGAAATTTTAAAGAAAAATCCTGAAAACAAAATAGCCTTTATAGGTGATGGTATTAACGATGCACCTGTTTTAGCAGCAAGTAACGTTGGTATTGCAATGGGTGGTTTAGGTAGTGATGTAGCTATTGAAACAGCAGACGTTATCATTCAAACCGACCAGCCTTCAAAAGTAGTTAGAGCCATTAAAATAAGTCGTTCTACAAGAAAAATTGTTTGGCAAAATATCATTTTAGCGTTTGGAGTTAAAGTTATTGTCTTGATATTAGGAGCAGGTGGTTTAGCCACAATGTGGGAAGCTGTTTTTGCAGATGTAGGAGTAGCATTATTAGCAATTTTAAATGCAGTTCGATTGCAGAAAATGAAATGGGATTAAGCAGATTAATCAATTAAACTTCTGTTAAACAAAATCAATAGTTGTTAAAATTTCGTAACTTCGCAATCAATATGAAGCAGATTTTCCATAAAATAATGTCTTTAGCAATGACTTTTGTAGTGTTATTCTCTACAATGTCATTTACTGTGAATATGCATTATTGTGGAGATACTTTAGTAGAATCTGCTATCTTTCAAAAAGCCAAAGGTTGCGGAATGGAAATGGAAAAGCCTTCAACCGAAGAATGTTCTATTACCAAGAAAAATTGTTGTGATGATAAACAATTAGCAATTGAAGGTCAAGACGAATTACAATTGCAAGTTGACAAAATCACGTTTGAGCAACAAGTATTCATCGCTTCATTTGTTTATACTTACATTAACCTTTTTGAAGGTTTAGACAGTAATGTATCTACCTACGAAGAATACAAACCACCACTCGTCATAAGGCAACTCTACAAGATTGACGAGACATACTTAATTTGATTTTTAAACAATAGACTCTTTTATCCTATGACTGCAATGTCGTAAGGATAATTTACTGTATTCGGTGTTTTTACAACACTATTGTCTAATTGTTTAAAATCAATCATATGCTAAATAAAAGCATCAAATTTTTAATAGAAAACAAACTCGTTGCAGTTTTACTACTTGTCCTTTTTATTGGATGGGGAACTGTTAATGCACCTTTTAATTGGGATACAGGATTTTTGCCAAGTAACCCTGTAGCAGTAGATGCTATTCCCGATATAGGTGAAAATCAACAAATCGTATTTACCAAGTGGGATGGTCGTTCCCCACAAGATATAGAAGACCAAATAACCTATCCATTAACCACATCATTATTGGGTATTCCTGGAGTGAAAACCATTCGTAGTTCCTCTATGTTTGGGTTTTCAAGCATCTATATCATTTTTGAAGAGGATATAGAATTTTACTGGAGCAGAAGTCGTATTCTCGAAAAACTTAATTCCTTACCAAGTGGTTTATTACCCGAAGGTGTTAATCCAGCGTTAGGTCCAGATGCCACAGGATTAGGACAAATATTTTGGTACACACTTGAAGGTCGTGATGAGAACGGTAATGTAACAGGTGGTTGGGATTTACACGAATTACGTAGTATTCAAGATTACTATGTTAAATATGCCTTGTCCTCTGCAAGCGGTGTTTCTGAAGTTGCATCAATTGGTGGTTATGTTCAAGAGTACCAAGTGGATGTAAACCCAGAACTAATGCGTCAATATAACATTGGGTTACATCATATTGTTAAAGCTGTAAAAGAAAGTAATAAGGATATTGGCGCACAAACCTTGGAAATTAACCAAGCTGAATATTTAGTTCGTGGTTTGGGGTATGTAAAATCCATTGCAGATATTGAAAATGCTGTAGTTGATTCTGAAAATTTCACTTCAATAAAAATTAAAGACATTGGAAAAGTTTCATTAGGTCCAGCAACAAGACGAGGTTTATTGGATAAAGAAGGTGCTGAAGTTGTTGGTGCTGTTGTGGTGGCTCGTTATGGAGCAAACCCAATGGAAGTCATTAATAACGTAAAGGAAAAAATTAATGAATTAAGTGCAGGATTACCTTCAAAAGTTTTGGCAGATGGAAGAACATCACAAGTTACCATAGTGCCTTTTTATGACAGAACAGAATTGATACAAGAAACTTTAGGTACACTCAATGAAGCCTTAACTCTTGAAATATTGATTACCATTTTGGTTATAATCATTATGGTGTTTAATCTTCGAGCTTCTGTCTTGATTTCAGGATTATTACCAGTTGCAGTCTTAATGGTATTTATTGCGATGAAACTCTTTGGCGTCGATGCTAATATTGTCGCATTATCTGGTATTGCAATTGCTATCGGAACAATGGTCGATGTTGGTGTTATACTATCAGAAAATATCATTCGGCATTTAGATGAAGATGATGGAACACAATCCATTAATACAGTAGTTTACAACGCAACAGCCGAAGTTTCTGGTGCAATCGTAACCGCAGTAATGACTACAATTATAAGTTTCATTCCTGTATTTACAATGATTGGCGCTGAAGGTAAATTGTTCAGACCATTAGCATTCACAAAAACCTTTGCATTAACAGCTTCAATAATTGTAGCATTGTTTTTAATTCCACCTTTTGCAGCGTTTTTATTCAGAAAGAAAAGCATAAAAACGCATTTTAAATATGCTTTAAATGGCGTTTTAATAGTATTAGGGATAATAGCAATAATCTATGGTTATTGGTTAGGATTAATATTGATAGCTTTTGGTATCACAGCATTGTTAAGTACTCAAAATAAAATAACAGAAAAACAATCCAACTTAATTAATATCATAATATGTACAACTGCAATAGTATTTCTGTTAGCGGAATATTGGAGACCTTTAGGAGTTGATAAAAGTATCTTCTGGAACCTCATCTTTGTTGGTGTCATTTGCTTTGGCTTATTGGGTGTTTTCTCATTGTTTATCAGGTATTATACTCGAATTTTAAGATGGTGTTTAGATAATAAATTACTATTTCTTTCAATTCCAACTGCAATTGTCATTGCTGGTTTTTTCATTATGAAAAACACAGGTAAAGAATTTATGCCATCATTAAATGAAGGTTCGTTTTTATTGATGCCTACTTCTATGCCACATTCTGGTGTAGAAGAAAATAAGCGTGTTTTACAGCAGTTAGATATGGCAGTTGCCAGTATTCCTGAAATCGAAACTGTAGTTGGAAAAGCAGGTCGTACAGAATCTGCATTAGACCCAGCACCACTATCAATGTATGAAAATGTTATTCAGTATAAGTCAGAATATATGCTGAATGAAAACCGAGAACGTCAACGCTACAAAGTGAATAATGATGGCTTGTTTGAATTAAAAGATGGTCGATTTATCGCAAATCCAAATAATACAGAAAATGTCACCTTGAGCACAGTCGAAAGGTCTCAACTCATTCCAGACAATAATGGCGAGTTCTATCGAAATTGGAGACCTGAAATACAATCACCAGATGATATTTGGAATGAAATTGTTAAAGTTAACAAACTACCAGGCGTTACATCTGCACCAAAATTGCAACCTATTGAAACCCGATTAGTAATGCTACAAACTGGTATGCGTGCACCTATGGGAATAAAAGTTAAAGGTCAAGACTTAAAACAAATAGAAGCATTTGGTGTTCAGTTAGAAGATATACTTAAACAAGCTGAAGGTGTTAAAGATGAAGCAGTTTTTGCAGACCGTATAGTAGGTAAACCATATTTGTTAATAGACATTGATAGAGAGAAAATTGCTCGTTATGGTGTAACCATTGAGGAAGTTCAAAATGTTTTAAAAGTGGCTGTTGGTGGTATGGTATTAACACAAACAGTAGAAGGTCGTGAGCGTTATGGTGTTAGAGTTCGTTACCCAAGAGAATTAAGAGCAAATCCAACCGATTTAAAACAAATCTATGTGCCTGTTGAAAAAGGAAGCCCTGTTCCGTTAAGTGAATTGGCGACTATAAAATATGAACAAGGTCCACAAGTAATTAAAAGTGAAGATACTTTTTTAGTTGGCTATGTGTTATTTGATAAAATGGATGGTTTTGCAGAAGTAAATGTGGTTGAAAATGCACAAACCTTAATTCAAGAAAAGATAGATAATGGCGAATTGGTTGTACCAAAAGGCATTAACTATCAATTTACAGGAACGTATGAGAACCAATTACGAGCAGAAAAAACTTTATCGGTTGTTGTACCATTAGCTTTGGCAATTATCTTTTTGATACTGTACTTCCAATTCCGTTCTGTTGGAACATCCTTAATGGTATTTACAGGTATTGCAGTAGCATTTGCTGGTGGTTTCTTAATGATTTGGCTCTATGGTCAAGATTGGTTTTTAAACTTTAATTTCTTTGGAGAGAATCTACGTGAATTATTTCAAATACATCCAATTAATTTAAGTGTAGCAGTTTGGGTTGGTTTCATTGCTCTTTTTGGTATTGCAACAGACGATGGAGTTGTAATGGCAACTTATTTAACACAAACATTTGATAGAAATACACCAGAAAATAAAAAAGAAATCAGAGCATCAGTAGTAGAAGCAGGAGAAAAACGTATTAGACCTTGTTTAATGACAACTGCTACTACCATATTGGCATTATTACCAGTATTAACATCTACAGGAAGAGGTAGTGATATTATGATACCTATGGCAATACCAAGTTTTGGTGGAATGTTAATCGCTTTAATAACACTATTTGTAGTCCCTGTTTTATATAGTTGGAAAGCAGAAGTTAAACTTAAAAGAACAGTATAATGAAACATATAAAATCACACATAAAGTCAGTCATTTTTCTTTGTTTTTTAATCTTTGTTCTCAAAGGAAATGCGCAACAATTAGATGTGCTCATTAATGAAGCATTAGATAACAACCCTGAAATTCAAAAATTTGAATTGCAATACAAAAGGGTTTCAGAAAAAGTAAATGAAGTAAATACGGTTCCTAATACAGAATTTGGAGTTGGTTATTTTGTAAGTGAACCAGAAACTCGAACAGGTGCTCAACGCTTTAAGGTGTCTGCAAAACAAATGTTACCGTGGTTTGGTAATATTTCGGCAAGAGAAAATTACGTTAGTTCGTTAGCAGATGTTAAGTATGAAGATATTGTAATTGCGAAGCGAAAACTAATGTCTTCAGTTTCACAATCTTATTATAGACTATATGCTAATAAAGCAAAACAAAAGGTATTAACAGAGAATATCAATCTGTTAGAAACTTATGAAACAATGGCTTTGACTTCTGTTGAGGTTGGTAAAGCATCAGCGGTTGATGTATTGCGTTTACAAATGCGTCAAAACGAAATGCAACAATTAAAAGACGTATTGCAACAACAATTTTTAGCAGAACAAACTAACTTCAATAATCTATTGAATAGAGGTAATGATGTTACCGTGAATGTGGTAGATAGTTTAATGATACCTTCTGAAGACTTTGATATTACTTTTGAAAAATTAGTATTACATCCTGAATTACTAAAATTTGATAAACTCTATCAATCCATAGAGCAATCAGAATTATTGAATCAAAAAGAAAGCAGTCCAATGATTGGTTTTGGATTAGATTATATCAATGTTGCTGAAAGACCAAATATGGATTTCAGCGATAACGGAAAGGATATTGTAATGCCAATGGTTTCGGTATCTATCCCAATTTTCAATAAGAAATATAAATCCCAAACCAAACAAAATGATTTGCAACAGCAGGAAATTACTGCTCAAAAACAGGAACGTTTAAATGCATTGGAAACGCTTTTAGACAAAGCGAATAACGAACGCATTTCTGCAAGAATAAGTTATGCTACCCAAACCAAAAACCTACAGCAAGCCAAAGATGCAGAAGACATTTTAATCAAAAGCTATGAAACAGGAACGATTGATTTTAATGATGTTTTGGATATTCAAGAGTTGCAGCTAAAGTTTCAAATGAACCAAATAGAATCTGTGAAGACCTACTATGTGCAAAGTACAATCATTAATTATTTAATTCAGTAAAACAATGACACACACATATCACATACACGGAATGACCTGCAACGGTTGTCGCAGTCACGTTGAGGAAACGCTCTCTAAAGTAGGAGGTGTTTCAAAAGCAACAGTCGATTTAGATAAGGCAGAAGCTAACATAGAAATGGAATCACATATTCCCATAGAAACATTTCAAGAAGCCTTAAAAAAGGATGGTGGTACATATAGCATTCATAAACAAGGTGAACACCATCAGCATTCAGAAGCTAAAAAGGAAAAGCAACCTAAAGGTACAGGCACATTTTATTGTCCTATGCATTGCGAAGGCGATAAAATCTATAACAAACCAGGTGATTGTCCTGTTTGCGGAATGGATTTGGTGGAAGAACAAAATCTATCAGCAACTTCAAAGGAACAATGGACGTGTCCGATGCATCCAGAAATTGTAAAAGAAGAAGCAGGTTCGTGTCCTATTTGTGGGATGGATTTAGTGCCAATGGAAGCAGATAGTTCAGCAGAAGAAAAAACGTATAAAAAGCTATTAAAGAAATTTTGGATTGCCACAGCATTTACCTTGCCCATTTTCTTAATGGCTATGAGCGAAATGCTCAATAACAATCCGTTGTACGATATAATGGAACAGAAATATTGGAACTGGATTCAGTTTGCATTATCAATTCCAGTAGTGTTTTATGCCACTTGGATGTTCTTTGAACGTGCCTATAAAAGCATTAAGACTTGGAATCTCAATATGTTTACACTTATTGGGATTGGTGCAGGTGTGGCGTGGTCGTTTAGTGTTTTTGGTATGTTCTTTCCAGACGTATTTCCAAGTCAATTTAAAACAGAATCAGGTGCAGTTCACGTCTATTTTGAAGCAGCAACTGTGATTTTAACGTTAGTGCTTTTAGGTCAATTGTTAGAAGCTCGTGCACATAGTAAAACCAATTCGGCAGTAAAAGAACTGTTGAAATTAGCACCTAATAAAGCCATAAAAATAGTAGATGGTGAAGAAGTTGAAGTCAGTATTGACGAGATAGAACTTAATGATATTCTAAAAGTGAAACCAGGAGATAAAATTCCTGTGGATGGTGTGATAACTGAAGGCGAAACAACTATTGATGAATCTATGATTACAGGCGAACCTATTCCTGTAAACAAATCTCAAGAAGATAAAGTAAGTAGCGGAACCATTAATGGGAATCAATCCTTTTTAATGAAAGCAGAAAAGGTAGGAAGTGACACTTTATTATCACAAATCATTCATATGGTTAATGATGCCAGTAGAAGTCGTGCACCTATTCAAAATTTAGCAGATAAAGTTTCAGGCTATTTTGTGCCAGTTGTAGTTCTTATTTCTATTATCACATTT
Organism: Olleya sp. ITB9; assembly: GCF_001315805.1. Lineage (NCBI taxonomy): Bacteria > Pseudomonadati > Bacteroidota > Flavobacteriia > Flavobacteriales > Flavobacteriaceae > Olleya > Olleya sp. ITB9. The sequence goes on along the minus strand of NZ_BCBW01000018.1, from coordinate 151,173 downwards.
ATTGTATGGTCTATTTGGGGACCAGAACCAGTTTATGTGTATGCGTTTGTCAATGCAATTGCAGTACTAATCATTGCTTGTCCTTGTGCTTTAGGTTTAGCAACACCAATGTCTGTAATGGTTGGTGTGGGTAAAGGTGCTCAAAATGGTGTATTGATTAAAAATGCTGAAGCTCTTGAAAAAATGGATAAGGTAAATACGCTTATCGTTGACAAGACAGGAACAATTACCGAAGGAAAACCAACAGTTGAAACCGTTGGAGCTTTTAATGATGCTTTAAGCGAAAAAGAAGTGTTACAATACATCGTGTCATTAAATACAAATAGCGAACATCCTTTGGCAGAAGCGACAGTTAAATATGGCAAAGAACACAACGCAGAAATTTTAAAGTCCGAAGATTTTAGTGCTGTTACAGGAAAAGGTGTTGAAGCTAAAATTGATGGAAAAAATGTAGCATTAGGTAATCCTAAAATGATGGAATATGCTAAAGCGGATATTACTTCTAAAATGAAAGACGAAGCTAAATCTTACCAAGAACAGGGTAAAACAGTTTCTTATTTGTCAATAGATGAAACCGTAGTTGGATATGTAGTTATAGGCGATAAAATAAAAGAAACAAGTGCTAAAGCCATTAAAGCACTTCAAGATAAAGGGATAGATGTAATAATGCTAACAGGTGATAATCACAATACAGCACAAGCAGTAGCATCAGAACTAAATCTTGCAGATTTTAAAGCCAGTATGCTACCAGAAGACAAACTCAAAGAAGTAGAGAAACTACAAAAAAATGGAAAAGTAGTTGCTATGGCAGGTGATGGCATTAATGATGCACCAGCATTGGCAAAAAGTGATGTAGGTATTGCAATGGGTACGGGAACAGATGTAGCGATAGAAAGTGCTATGATAACACTCGTAAAAGGCGATTTACACGGTATTGTAAAAGCAAAAAATTTAAGTAATGCTGTAATGAAGAACATTAAGCAAAACCTATTTTTTGCACTTATCTACAACACTTTAGGTGTGCCTATTGCAGCAGGTGTGTTGTTTCCATTCTTCGGAATACTACTCTCGCCAATGATAGCAGCTTTAGCAATGAGTTTTAGTTCGGTTTCGGTAATAGGTAACGCACTACGATTAAGAACAATTAAAGTATAACTATAAAATCAAATAATTATGGAAAATTCAAAAAAACACTCAAACAAAGGAAATTACAAAACCTTCTTTATAATGTTGGCTTGCTCATTTGTAGCAATGTACATCACAATGTATTTAAACACCTATTCCATAGACCACGTATGGTTTAGTTTAACACGATTCTATATGACGTGTTTAGGAATTTCAACAATGGCAGTAATAATGTGGTTTTTTATGCGAAAAATGTATAATGATAAAAAGAAGAATATCGCAATACTCGCAAGTAGTTTCATTCTGTTTGTAGGTGCATTAGGGTTGGTGAGAACACAAGCACCAATTATTGGTGATGTCCTTTGGATGAAAGCAATGATACCACATCATTCTATCGCTATTTTAACAAGTGAAAGAGCAGATATTCAAGACCCAGAAGTTAAAAAATTAGCAGAAGACATTATAAAAGCACAACGTAAAGAAATAGAAGAAATGAAAGCAATGATAAAACGATTAGAGAATGAAAAATAATAAAATAGTCATATATATTGGCATACTCGTAGTAGGTGTGTTATTGGGTTGGTTGCTTTTTGGTGGCTCATCAAATGAAGAAATAGACCATAATCACGATGCGGTTGCAGCAACCAATCAAATGTGGACGTGTTCTATGCATCCACAGATTATGCAACCAGAGCCAGGCGACTGCCCCATTTGTGGTATGGATTTAATTCCTGCGGAAAGCGGAAGTGATGGCTTAATGGCAGACCAATTTAAACTAACAGAAAATGCGATGGCATTAGCCAATATTCAAACAACTGTTGTAGGCAAGGGAAATGTTGAAGGCAACACCATAAAGTTATCTGGTAAAATTGCTGAAAACGAAGAAGCCAATGCAGTACAGGTAAGTTATTTCGCTGGAAGAATTGAACGTTTGAATGTGAGTTTTACAGGCGAAGAAGTTCGTAAAGGTCAATTATTGGCAACCATTTATTCGCCAGAACTCTATGCAGCACAACAAGAATTAATCACAGCAGCTTCTTTAAAAGAATCTCAACCTGCTTTATACAAAGCAGTCCGTAATAAATTGAAATTATGGAAACTCTCTGAAAATCAAATCAACCAGATTGAAGAAACAGGAAAAGTAAAAGAAAACTTTCCTGTTTATGCAACCGTTTCGGGTACTGTTACAGAAAAATTGGTAGAGCAAGGCGATTACATCAAACAAGGACAACCCTTATTAAAAATTGCCAATCTCAACACAGTTTGGGGAAACTTTGATGTGTATGAAAATCAGATTGACCGCTTTAAAAAAGGACAGGAAGTGATGATAACAACCAATGCTTATCCTAATAAAGAGTTTAAAGGTAAAGTTGATTTCATTGACCCAGTTTTAAACACGAAAACAAGAACTGTAACCTTACGTGTTGTTTTAAGCAATAAGGACGATGTATTTAAACCAGGAATGTTTGTAACCGCAAATATTGAAGGCAGTACAGCTAAAAATGATGAAGTATTATCAATTCCTGCATCTTCTGTATTATGGACAGGTGAACGTTCTGTGGTGTACCTTAAAACAAATCCAGACCAACCTATTTTTGAAATGCGTGAAATTAAATTAGGCAATCAAATTGGTAATGAATATGAAGTTGTAGAAGGTTTATTTGTTGGAAATGAAATAGTGACTAACGGAACATTTACGGTTGATGCAGCAGCACAATTACAAGGCAAAAAGTCTATGATGAATAAAGATGGTGGTAAAGTAATGACTGGACACGAAGGTCATTTAGGTATGGATAACAATGCATCTAACAAAGAAAGTGACCACACTAATATGAATGAGCGTTTGGAAGTATCAGAGAAATTTCAACAACAGTTAAATAGTGTTTACAATGCGTATATCAATTTAAAAGATGCTTTAGTAAAAGAAGATTCAATAAGTACTTCAGCAAACGCAACAACTTTATTAAATAAATTGAACAAAGTAGATATGAAATTGTTGTCAGATAATAAGGCGCATAACCATTGGATGTCATTAGAAGGCGAAATAAAATCTTCTGCAACTTCAATTTCTGAAACGTCCGATATAAAATCACAAAGAGACCATTTTAAACATTTATCATCACATCTAATCAATGCTGTACAACTATTTGGTATCAATGAAAAGGTCTATGTAGAATTTTGTCCAATGGCAGATAACAATAATGGTGCTTATTGGTTAAGCAAAGAAGAAAAAGTAATCAATCCATACTTTGGCGAAGCAATGCTAACCTGTGGTGAAGTAAAACAAGTAATAGAATAATAAATCAAGTAATAACAATTAAATTTTAAACAATGAATTTTTCAAAGAAAAATCACGAACACAAAAACAAAAATGTAATCGACGTGAGTAAAAAAGTAATTTTAAGTGTAGCTGTAATAGCAGCATTAGGTTTAACAAGTTGTAAAAACGAAACCAAAAAAGAAACAGAAACCACAACTACTGAAATGTCAAAAGATATGGCAATGACAGACCTGTCTTTTGGTGTAAGAGGAAATTGCGGAATGTGTAAAAACACTATCGAAAAAGCAGCTAACGGTGTTGAAGGTGTTGCAAGTGCTAATTGGGATGTCGATAAAAAGAAGATTGATGTGTCTTTTGATGATACAAAAACCGATGCAATGGCAATCCATAAAGCAATCGCAGCTTCAGGATATGATACCGAAAAAGTAGCAGGTGATGAAGAAGCATATGATGGTTTACCAGGTTGTTGTAAATACGACCACGAAATGATGATGAATCAATCTGGTGAAGAAGAAAGTGATGACCATTCAAATCACGACCATTAAGCAATAATGAAAGAGTCTTTTTCGGAAGGCTCTTTTTTATTCCCCACAACCCAAAACCCAGTTTTTTCGTACCTCAAAATCCTCTGTCTTTTGTGTTGTTCCGCTCACCTAACAAGTTTAGCGTTTTTTTGTCTTTAAGGTAATAGCATATTACAGCTTTGGTTTTCATAAAATCAAACCAAACTGCAATAAGCTATTCTGTTATTATTATATCATAAAACCCTAAACTCACCCAAGCTATGTTACATAATACAAGTTATAGGAGCAAAAATCCTTTCAATGGTTGCCTATGGCGTTTTATTATATTTTCGTCGCTATAACTGCTATTATGTAAAATATCCGCTAATCCAACGCTCACATCCGAACATTTAACTATATTTTGAACTATTATTAAACAGTAGAAAGTTTAAGTTAATTATAATATTAGTTATCTCATTCAAGCTGCACAAAACCATCGTTAAGTCCAAGTATTCCTTACCTCAAGTCTTTGTTTGTTTCATTTCGCTAACAAATATAAAAGTCCACTTTTCCCCACCACCCAAGTAATAGGATATAAAAAAATAGGTTTAAGATAAATAGTACTACGCCATAGCACATTACTTTTTATCGTGCCTCAAAAAAGCAATAAGCTATTGTCTAAAAGTCCTGTATAAGTAGCTTGTTTAAATGCTGTTTTATCAAACAACTATTTAAAACGCTATATATACAAACGCTTCATCCTATGCTCAAAAACGAACTGAAACCTATTTTTTTAAGTGTTAATTCCCCAGAAAAGTTATATTTAATGTATGAAAAAACTGATTGAATCATTATTTGATTTATTCTTTCCTCACGATATAGATGAAAACGGTAATAAAATCGAAAATCCTGAAGGAGACGATTCTTATTCTACAAAATTTTTCACAATAGTTGTATTGATAATAATAGTAATATTTGCATTTATAGGATTAAAATAAAAAAAGGTAGCAAATATATGTGGCTACCTCTGCCAACCGCACAAGGCTATAAAGGTCAAGCCCTACGGGTTTTGAATAAAACTTTTTTCAAGACCCTTTTTCTTTTGATTTAGACATTCAACTCAAAAAACTTTTATCCAAAAACCTTGACAGCCTTACCCACGCCACAACAACTATGGCTATCTTTTTTCTTTTCAAAAAAAATAATGGCGCGAAGCGTAGCGAAGCAATTTTAAATTGGATAGCTATGTCAACTTTTAAACTGAAAACACATCGAGCAGGAAAAACTTACTCAAACCCTCATTTTTTTATACTAAACAAAGGGCTAAACAGCGGAAAACCACTCTTAAAATCCTGTGCTAACTGTTTCGTTGTCACTACTACAACAGAAGAGGTAAAACACACACTTTTTCACTTATCTATGATGTTACAAATAGGCGGTTTTTACGCTTACTATTTAAAAGGAAGTGTTATTCCGTTTATTTCAATAGATGATTGCAGAAATACTCTAAAAAATAGTTTTATATCATTAATAAATAATGAATTTCAATTGCAAAAGCATATTAATATAGTGTCAGCAATTTGTGAAAAAGAAGCCGAACTTCAAAAAGTCATTTCGAAAATGGCAGATTTGAAAGTATCATATATTCAAAGTTTATTTTCTAAAATGCAAAAAGAAGCAATCTAAAGCAACAAAATCCATATCAAAAGAATAGCATAAAACTTGCCATATATTTCAGCGGAAGGTACAACTTCGTGTTAAGTCCGTACCAAGTCCGAAGAAAATTATGTTTCATTTAAATTATTTATGTTATGGGTAAAATTTCCCAAGGTATTTTAGGAGGGCTTTCAGGTAAGGTTGGAAACGTTATCGGTGGAAGCTGGAAAGGAATTGATTACATTAGAATTAAACCTTCAAGTGTAGCCAATCCAAGAACTGTTGGTCAAGTAAACCAAAGAACGAAGTTTACTGCCACTTTAGAATTTTTACAGGCTGTAAAGCCTTTTATTAAGTTAGGGTATAAAGGATTAGCTGTTAAGAAAACAGAATTTAATGCTGCAATGTCGTATGTGTTGAATAATGCGATTACAGGTACAGAACCAAACTTTGTTGTTGACTATCCAAACGCTTTAGTAAGTCGCGGAGGTTTATCTGGTGCGTTAAACCCGACGACTGATTTAGCAACTGCTGGAGAAGTAACTTTTGGGTGGGATGATAACTCTGCTGAAGGTAACGCAAATGCTACTGACAAGGCAATGTTATTGGTTTACAATCCATCAAAAAAGGAATCTATTTCTTTACTTGATGGAGCAGACAGAACAGTAGGTTCTCAAATTGTTTCAATCCCTACAACTTATGCAGGTGATACGGTAGAGTTATTTATGGCGTTTATTACTGCTGATGGTAGTCAAGTATCAAACAGTATTTATTTAGGCTCTGGTACAGCTAATTAATGCTTGGTGTTTTTATTTGGAAACCGCTCTAATTGAGCGGTTTTTTTTATGCTATATTTGTTGCTTTATTTATTGATGTTTACTCTTTATTTACTCTTTTTATGTGTTTTTTGTATCCTATTTGTTGCCCAAACGGCTTAACGCTAATAGATATAAGGATAGTTAAATATTGTATTGGCAAGTAACTACCTCAAAGTAAATATATAGCAGATATAAATAATTGATTTTCAGTTTTTTTATAATTTAACCCTTTATTTATCTTTTTATTTTGTTTTAATAGTTGTTTATTTTGTACCTATGTGTATATTTTTTGTGTTTTTGCTTATGAGATACAAATATTTTTATTTGCTATTAGTATGAAATAAAGGTTCTTAAGTCCTGTTAATCGCATTTATATACCCTTATGAGCAGTCCGACTTTCAGGATAAATAAGATATGTTAACAACGTGGGATATTGTTTGTAGCTCAAAAAACCACTACTCGATTTTACTCTCATAAAAGCAATTAGAAAACTATAAACTTCGAAAAAAAAATAGAGAAAAAGAAGTTGGCCGAGGCTGATATATCAAATAAGATTATTAGCGTGAAAACTTATGCTGTTAATGTGGAAATATTAAAAACAAAACCATATTTAGCAGTTAAGTAAATTTCAATTTTACTTAATTGCTAAATTGAAACAGTTTATAGGCTTATTGAAAGTAGAGAAATAGAATCCACAAGATTTTCATACGTATGATACGTATAAGATATGTAGATTTATAATAGAAGTTTTAATGACAAGGCTACCTTTCGATTGCTTTTTAAAATAATAATAAAATAATTTTTTAACTCTTCTTTACAACAAATCAAATTTTTCACTGATGAAAACCAACTATCAGTCAAAACATTATCAAAATTCATTTTACCACTACATTTACGCAACATCTATCTAAACAGTTTATTTTTAGTTTTACTGCTTTTACGTTTTAGTTTTCTGTTTTTTCATCGGTTACCAACATGTCTTTTTTGATAAACTCAACACCGCAAGTAAATTGCATACCACCAACTTCCAATAAAGCAGTTAGAAAATTACCCCCTTTTGTAGATCGTCCAAATACTTGGTCATAATACCAAGTGTTTAATTTGCTTTTATCTGTGTATTGCTTTTCTTGTATAGAATAATCAAAACTTAAAATAATGGTTTCTTTAGATTGACTCAATTCTTCAACATAAGGTTTTGCCTTTTTCTATAGAAATTTACTGTCATAAACCCAGTAGATAATGACCTTGTTATTTTGTCGTGCTTTATAGAAAGTAAAGAAGACATCCCTGTCGCTATAGTATAAGATATTGAACTTATCAAATAATCTGTATATAAATCTACAAAAATTAAATTATTTTTACTTAAGGTGAGTTATTAATAAAAAAAAATATACTATTAATTCTTAACTTAAAGAGCAAAAATTAAAATAGAGAAAGAAATCGAAAATAAAGCATTATGACCAAAAAACCTTTTAATAAGTGGATGTACTTATAAATGAAAACATCTTTCCTAAAGTTAATTACGGTTTTCCCGTAATTAACTTTAAATGTAAAATTCTATGGGGGTATTGGAATATTATGATTTTTTTTGTTTTTTTGAACCCTAAAATCTTACAAGATTTTCAACTAATTTTTAAACATTAAAATATGAATTTAAGACTACTTTTTATTTTACTTGTCTTTGTGTCTAGTACTATGGTAACTAATGCACAAAACCTATTAGATACTTCTACTTGGACTGTAGGAAGTGGTTCAGTTGGAGGGTTTTCTAGAAATGGAGAAGTTTCTGAAAATGTGAGAGAATTTGGAACAGATCCTTTTGGCAACTCATCTATCCTATGGAAAGGAGTGAATGATGCTGTAAGTAATGCTGATGGTGGTTGGAATTCAAGTTGGCATAGCATTGATCATGGAGAAACATACCGTTTTACAGTTTGGTTAAAGAAAACAAATTCTAACAATGGGCATTCATATTTAGGTTTCAACGCGAACAATAGTGGCTCTTTACGATTAAATGATACATATAATGCAAATCCATATTTTTGGGTAGGAGATTTACCACAATTAAATAAATGGTATCTAGTTGTGGCTTATGTACACGGAAGTAATTACAACTCAAACTTAAGTTATGGAGGTGTTTATGACCCAGTTTCTGGTACTAAAGTAGTAAATATAACAGATTATAAGTTTAAAGAAACAGCTACATTGGCTAGGCACAGAACCTACTTGTATTATGACACTAATACATCTGATAGACAGTATTTCTATGGCCCAAGAATGGAAATGGTGAATGGTAATGAACCTCCTATTGCTGATTTGTTGGGACTGAATGAAGTTGAAACTAACCTTTTGGATGATTCAACTTGGACTATTGGATGTGGATCTGTTACGGGTTTTTCTAGAAATGGACAAGATTCAGAAAATTGTAGAGAATTAGGAAGAAATCATGTTGGTGATGAAGTTATACTTTGGAGAGGCGGAAATGATTCTGCAAGTGACGCTGATGGTGGTTGGAATTCTAGTTATCAAAATATAAATCATACAGAAACTCATCGTTTTAGTGTATGGATTAAAAAAACAAACTCAAATGCAGGTAATACTTATTTGGGATGTGCTAGTCCGAATAACATATTAAGACTTAATGGAACAGTAAACAATAATCCATACTTTTGGTCTGGCGACTTACCTAAACTCAATCGCTGGTACTTAATTGTTGGTTATGTGCATAAGAGTAGTTATACCTCAACAACAAATCTTGGTCGTATTTATGATGGTTTTACTGGTGAAGAAGTAGCTACGATTACCGATTACAAGTTTAAAAATACAGCTGTTAATGTAAGGCACAGGTCTTATCTTTATCATGACACCAATACTTCTGATAGGCAGTATTTTTGGGCTCCGAGAATTGACCCAGTTACAGGGAATGAACCCACCATAACAGAACTTTTACAAATTAACGAAGATTCAAAACTGATTTTTAGCTACGATGATGCTGGTAATCAAAAACAACGTTTTTATTGTGAAGAGGATGGTTTTTGTTCACCACCAGCACCTACAAGTAGGATGATTAATGAAGAAGGAGTAAAAATGCAAGAAGAACAAGGTGTTGTTGTGGCAGAACAAACCGATGTGCCTCTACCTGGAGAACAAATCAAAGAAGAAACAGAAGTATTAGATGTAAAACATACTATCTATCCTAACCCAACCGATGGCAGAGTAACCATTCAGCTTTCAGGTAAAGATTATAATTTAACAAATTCAATCAATATTTATAGTGTTAATGGTTCTTTAGTTAAAAGAATTAATATCAACAACCCAACTAATCAAATAGAATTAGATGTGTCTAATTTACCTTCTGGAACATATTTTATTCATATGCATTTTTCAAATGGTAATGTAATCAACGAACAAATCATCAAAAACTAAATAGCACCATAAATGAGAAGAATTATATATATACTATCAATAATCTTTTTTGCTCTTGTAAATAAAATAAATGCACAACAAGATCAAATACTAATTGAAGAAGATACATTTACCTATGAAAAAATCGATGTAACCGATAAAGAAGAAGGGGCTTTATCAATTGAGGGTGGTAAAACAAAACAAAAATCAAATACTGAAGCCTCATTTGAAAGTAGAAGTTCTAATTCAGGTATTGGCGAAACTCCAAGTAATTTATCGGTATCATTAACAGGTGGTGCAAATTATGAAATCCCAATTGCTGTACCCTCTGGAATAGATGGTATTGTACCCGAAATCTTCTTGGGGTATAATAGTCAAGCAGGAAATGGGCTAGCGGGATACGGTTGGAATATAAAGGGCGTTTCTTCAATAACAAGAATACCGTCTTCTAAATTTCATGACAATAATATTGATGGCGTGGATTTTGATAATCTTGATAGATTTGCTTTGGATGGTGAACGTTTGGTTTTAAAGAGTGGAACTTATGGTGCTAATGGCGCCCAATACGAAACGGAAAGGTATTCTAATATAAAAATAACGTCTCATGGCACTTCTCCATATGGAGCCTCTTATGGACCATCATACTTTTTAGTGAAGTACCCCGATGGTTCTACAGCATATTATGGTAACACTTCTAATTCAAGATCCCGTTTAAGTTATTCAATTTCATATTGGCAAAATCCTCAAGGTGTTAGAATAAGTTATGAATATATTGGAGGTGACAGTAAATCGATATATAAAATAAAATATGGTAGCCTTGGTACTAATACTCCAATAAACGAAATTCGATTTGGCTATGGTACAAGAAATAGATTAGAACAATCTTATGTGCAAAATGTCTCTATTGTTAGGTCACGTATTCTCAAAAACGTTGAATCTTACAGCAATGGTGTCAGATATAGAAGATATAATTTATCTCACTACAGTTCAGATAGAACAACTTTAGAATATGAAAGATTATCAAGAGTAACCGAATATAGTGGTGATAACACAGAATCTCATTCATCAATTATTTTTTCATATCCCGATTCTAACTCGTTAATAACTTATAATAACTTGACCACTGACTTAACGGTGCAAAATATTGAACAAAGAAATGCAGAAGTAGTGCCATTGGATATGACTGGTAACGGTAAAATGGATTTTATTGTTTATCCAAAAAGTCCAAAAAATAAATTTTGGATGTTCTCTGATATTCAGGTAGGAGGTTTTAATTCGGCAAATCAAGTTAACACTGGAACTTTTGAAGCAATCTTTCCATCTAGACAGTTAAATCATCAAAATAAGGTATTGTCTGGGCAAGGATTAACCATTGTTCAGAAATCAGGGACTCAAGTAAGATTTAAAGTGTATTCTAAGGCACCGCCTTCAACAGGATTACCTATAGGTTACGATTATACAAAAATTTGGAATGCTCCCACTTATTCTTATACATCCTCTCCGACAAGTTCTACACAACGTAGCATACCAATGGAATATATATCTGGAGATTTTGATGGAGATGGCTTAACAGATGTATTGGCAATTGGTAAACCCTATACTGGTAGAAGCTGTTATTATCATGGCGATTGTGATGATCCAGACCCTTGTCCAGACGATGAAATTATCTCAATTGATGACCCTTGCATGATCGGATTTCAAAAAAAATCAGGACAATTAGAAGAAACTAGAAATGTTGATAAAAAATATAATAAAAACGGAAAAGTTGATGAAAGTTTAGAGATAAGTAAACCTTTTGATTTTGAAACTTATAATAACAGAGATTTAACTCCTATAAATTCTAACTGTCCTTATTCTTGTTATTCTTATACATCCAATTATAAGAGTGCTTATTTAATTAATTTGAGAAGAGATGTTTCATCAGGGTTTTCTAATTCTGCAGGCTATCTTCAATTACATTTAAGCGGGAATTATGTACTACGAACAGGAGACTTCAACGGAGATGGCAAAACAGATTTAGCACACATTATTAACGGCAAGATATACGTTTATACTTTAAATAGTAATAACAACTTAAGTCTACTTTGGCAATTAACCGATTCAGATATTACAACTACTGCTCCACCTATAATGGGGGATTTTAACGGGGATGGTAAAACTGATTTAATGGATCCTGAAGCCAATAATAGTAGTATGTTTAATATGTATCTTTCTACTGGAACTCGATTTGTTAAGGGGGCATATTCACAACCGTTTACATACAGGAAAACTAACTGGAATGGTAATAATGGTGTGCTTTCTGGTTATAATTTAGTACCATTAGATGTTAATGGAGATGGGAAAACGGACATTATTGAGTATAACACAGTCACGTATAATGATTCTCCTCTTCCTTGGATACCTACACCAGAAGGTACGCAAACCATAAAAGTATATAACAACCAAGGAATAAACAACGCAAGTTTAGTAACCCGAATAAAGTTTGATTATGTAGGTACTTCGACTAAAACTGGGAATTTGAAACACTTTCCAATTCCCGTCTTTTTAACATCAAGTGAACCTAATAAAAATTTAGACTTTGCATCTATAAGTAATAAGTGGGTCACAAATTTTTCATTTACACATGACCATAGAGAAGATGTACTCCTCAAATCAATAACAAATAATGGTGTAAAATATGAGATTGATTATAACAGCTTAGACCCGGATCAATATAATAATGAATATTACACTAAAATTTATCAAGCAGAATACAATCAAGTTTACCCAAATATAGACTTAAAGATTGCCCCAAGCACAAAAGTCGTATCTGCTTTTAGGCGTTATGGGTATTTAGATTCTGGTACTGTACTTTCAAAAAGAGTTTTTGCCTATAAAGGCGCTGTATTCAACTCCGAAGGATTAGGGTTTTTAGGGTTTAGTGCAATTGCACAAAGTAATTGGCATACAGGTAATTCAGATAGAATATTTTCAGTTTCTAAATACGACCCTAATTTAAGAGGGGTTATGGCAGAAAGTTATTCAATGAAGAATTACTTCAGTTTTAATACACCAACCTCTAATTACATTAGTAAAACCACAAACCAGTATTCATCATCCTTATCAAGTAGTAAAGTATTTAAACTATGGATGGACTCTAGTTTAAATGAAAACTATTTGGAAGGGACTTATACGAATACAACATACCAATATGATACCTATAATAATCCTGAAACTATTTCAGCCACTTATATGGGAGGTAGTAGAACTCAAAACATAAGCTATTCAAATAGTATAGGCTCTAACTATCACATAGGAAGACCAACTAATACGACTATTAGCACCACTATTGGTAGTGAAACATTTTCTACTGAACAACAGTTTATTTACTCAGGTTATTTATTAATTGAAAGAAAGGTTAAAGGTAATGGAACACCGTTTAACTCTGAGACTTATCAATACGATATCTTTGGTAATATTATCAAAGAAACCACCACTCCTAACGGGGAATCATCTCGTGAAATAGAATTTGAATATGATTCATCGGGTCGTTTTATTACAAAATCTATTGATGTTGAGGATTTGGAGACAACCTATGAATACAATATCAATAACGGAAACTTAACCAAAGAAATAAACCCTTTTAATCAAGAAACTACATATGAATATGACTCTTGGAACAGAATGGTTAAAGTTATTGACTATCTAGGTAAAGAAGCTACAACCAATTTTACAGAATCTAATAATGCTTATACAGTTACAGATGCTGCTGATGACGGTAGCGAAATGATTGTAGAGTACGATCAATTACAAAGGACTTCTGTTATTAAAGAAAAGAATGTTCTTGGGGCTTGGATAAATAAAAAGTTTGAATATGATGCCCTTGATCGTTTAGTAAGAGAAAGTGAGCCATATTCAGGCAGTTCACCATCGCAATGGAATGAAGTCACTTATGATGGTTATGGAAGACCTACGTCTCAAACGTTATATACAGGACGTACTATTAATATTAGTTATAACCATCTAACAACTACAGTAGATGATGGTGTTAAAACAGTTACCAGTGTAAGAAATCAATTTGGAAATATAGCATCTGTTACCGATCCTGGTGGAACCATAAATTACACCTATTATGGAAATGGAAATCTTAAATCATCAAATTACAATGGTGTTGTTATTTCTACTGAACAAGATGGTTGGGGTCGTAAAACAAAATTAATAGATCCTTCAGCAGGTACTTATGAGTATGACTATAATGGATTCGGGCAGACACTTAATGAGACCACACCAAAGGGTGCAACAGATTATGTATATTCACCTACAGGTAGGCTAATAAGTAAAAGTATTTCTGGGGATAATACCCCTAACACTACTATTAATTACACGTATAATCCAACATATAAGTATGTAGACGCTATAACGCAGACCAGTGCTGATGGTAATAATAGTACCTATACATATGCATATGATAATTTTCAAAGATTAACTGATGTTTCAGAGTCTAACCCATATGCACAATTTACAAGACAGTTAACGTATGATGACTTTGGAAGAGTAGAAACAGAAATGTATTACGGTAAGTTATTGTCTAATGGTAAAACTAGTACCAAAAAGGTGAAAAATATATACCAAAATGGGGTGCTAAAAACTATTAAGGATTTCAGCACTAATAATAATATTTGGAACGCAACTGGTATTAATGGCAGAGGACAACTTACGTCTGCTTCCATCGGTAATAATATAACTGACAGTAGGTCTTATGATGCTTATGGGTATTTATCAAACACCAATATTGCTAAAAGCACAGGTGGAACTTCACAGGTTTTAATGCAATTAGCAACAGATTTTAATGCAGAAAGAGGTACATTAAATAGTCGTTCTAATAGCATGTTTTCTTGGTCTGAAACCTTTGAGTATGATAACTTAGATAGACTTATAAGTTTTGATGATAATGATGGGGATAATCATATGACCTATGATGATTTTGGAAGAATAACCTTTAACAATACAGTTGGAGGCTACAATTATTCAGGCACATCGTATCAAGTAAGTAATATAGGCCTTAACAATCAAGGCGACTTATATTACCAACAGAACCGACTAGAGCAGGTTAAATATAATGCTTTTAAAAAGCCTTTAGAACTTAGCGAAGTTGGTAAAGAAAAAATTGGTTTTCAGTACAATGCGTTTATGGGACGATCTCATATGTTTTATGGAGACGAAGAAACGGATATATTAAACCGTAATAATCGTAAGCACTACGCCTATGATGGTAGTATGGAAATCAGTTATGATGAGGATGAAGATAAAACCTTATTTGTAACCTATATAGGTGGAGATGCTTATAATGCGCCAGCTATTTGGAGATCTGAGTCTACATCATCAGGAGATATAGCGGATTATTACTATTTACATCGCGATTATTTAGGAAGCATCTTACTCATTACAGATGGTAATGGTAATGCCAAGGAAAAACGCCATTTTGATGCTTGGGGTAAAACCGTAAAAATAGAAGATGGTAACGGTAATACTTTAGATAAACTAACCTTTTTAGATAGAGGTTATACAGGGCACGAACATTTGCAAGGCGTTAACCTTATACACATGAATGGTCGTTTATACGACCCTAACTTAAAACGGTTTTTATCTCCAGATAATTTTGTACAAGATCCATATAACACACAAAATTATAACCGATATGGTTATGTTTTAAATAACCCTTTAATGTATGTAGATCCTAGTGGCGAAACATATAATAATTCAGGGACGGAAACTGGCGGTTTATCTAGTGGTGAGCAAGTAGGTTTAGGTGCAGCAATAGCATCTATTTTATCAAGTATAAACTGGGAAGGTTTAAGGTTTAATGATATTGATAATTGGACTACTAAAAATATATTTAGACCCATACAAAATGCTGCGGACGCTGTAAGCGACTTTTTTGAAGGCTTATTTGGCGGTGGTAAAAAAGATGCGGCTCCTGTGGAATACGCCAATTACGATGGCTTATCCAGTGATCCTATGGCGGGCAGCTCTATGACTACACCAATAGAGTCGTTTAATGCTAGTGGGGCAAATAGTGGTGGCTTAGGTATTACGGCTGGTGATGTTGCCGATGTAGTAACAGATTTTACACCAATTGTAGGTAGCGCTAAAGATATATACCAAGGCTTTAGAGATGGTAACTGGTGGCAAGCTGCTGCTGGAATTGGTGGCTTGATTCTTGATGTAGGTTCTCTTGGAACAGCATCCTTAGTAAAAGGAGCTATTAAAACTGGAATTAAACAAGGTATAAAGTATGGTTCAAAAATTGCAGCGAAAAATATATCAAAAGTTGCTGGTGCTGAAGGATTGCTTAAAGTTTCGGATGACCTTTACGCTTTGAAACCAATTAAAGGTTATGTAGATGTTCTAGTTCATGGTACGCCAACATCTTTAGCATCATCCATTGGAGATATCACTAACAACCTAGCAAAAAAAGGATTAAGTAAAAAGCCTATTAGATTATGTGCTTGCAATGCAGGAGCTTTAGATAATGGTATAGCAAAACAGTTGGCAAATGCTACAGGTCAAAGGGTCATTGCTCCTACTGGTTTTTTGCATACTTTTAAAACAGGTCAACATAGTATACAATCATTTTCAAGACCTCTATTAAGATGGACAAAATCTACAGGTAGGTGGAGAGGCTTTTTACCTGATTAAATATAACTTTAGATTAACAAAAATAAAATATGACTAAAAAGTATATAATTAAAGATATTTTAAACGTAATATTAAATAATGATGAGAGTATTAATTTAGATTTTTTTGATTGTGGTATAATAAAAAATAAGAATATTATAATAAGGTATTTAAGAAATGGATATGAGGTCTCTAGTGTATCTACAGCAAAAGAGTGTGAGATATGTAATAAACCTGTAGGGAGTACACTATATTTATCAGACGGATATTGGATATGGCCAAAGTGGTTGATTCATTATGTACAAGAACATAATATGAAACTTCCAAATGATTTTTTAATACATATAGAATCTAAAGATTTTGAAATAGATCAACGTTTGGTAAAAAAAATAATTGAAAATGAAAATACTGAAATTGCATAATAAAAAAATGCTAGATAAATGGTTAGAAATTTTCATGACGGCTTTTAAATTAAAAAAGACCATTATTGAAACTAAAAATAGCGAGTTTGAATTTAGAGTTTTTAAGTTCAAAAATACAAGTAATGAATATATGATTATTTGAAATGTAAAAACATTGAATGCTTTTACTGTATCTTGAATGAAGGTGGATGAAAAAATATTAGTTGATGTTATTGATATTGATTCTGAGAATAGTGATGATTTGAGTGAACTAGGCTATTTACCTAAAAAAAATAATATTTGAAGATTCTAAACCATACTAAGAACATTGAAAAAAAGTTATCAAATACTTGAACCAGAGGTATTAGAGAAATTATTTAATTATAAAAAATATTCATTAAATATTACTAATTCATTATTATCATGGTTTTCTTATAAACTATCTAATGAACTTAGTAAAAGAAAAATAAATGTAGAAATTGATGTTGTAAAAGTTAAATATCAATCGTAGTATCCTGCTATAGGAGCTTATTACAAAGATCAAGAGCATAGAAATATCGATGATGATGAGGATATAGAAAACTTAATAGAATCATTAAGTAATGATATTTTAAAGAACGCAACATTTTTTGAATATTTAAATTTCATTAATACTCATAATCAGGAAATTAAATATAATTTAACTAACTATAACAACAGTTAATATTCTTCAGATAAATTAAAAAATACTCAAAATGAGAAAACTAATATTTCTAATACCATTATTATATTTTGCTTGTAGCTCTGATGACGAGACAAGCATAGATAATCCCGATGTTTCTACATTTGATGTTACAGTATCACAGGATATAAATACAGCTGTAGTAGACCAAGTAGTAACATTAACAGCTACTGCTAATGAAACTATAAATGAAATTAGCTACTCCACAGATAATGGCGCTACATTTCCTAGTAGTTTTAGTACACAGTTTGGGAATACAGCCAATTTATATTTTAGCTTTGATACTTTAGGCTCAAAAACTATAGTTTTTAGAGTTAAAAATGTAGCAGGCGATATAGCAGATAATACGGTAACTATTACTGTAGAAAGAGGTAATGCTGTGCAATTTCAAAATGTACAGCTTAATTCGTTCTTTGATATGGGAAATAGTTGGGATAGTGAATATCCAACAAGTAACCCAAATCATTTGGCAGATGTGTTTTTTGCATTTTTAAAACCACCGCTTAATGTATTTGATGGCACAAGAAGTGGTGTGCCAACAAGCTCTTGGTTATGGTATACTTCAGCCGTAAGAGAAAATGAAACTAACCTAAACTGGAATATTACAAATGAGAATTTGTATATTAATCCAGAGCTAGTAACACCTTATATTGCATTTGCAGATGATGATGGTGATGGTACTTTAGCAGGAGATTTAATGCTCGGACCACCTTTTGAAAGTATAATTCTTTTGTCAAATTATACAGATACACAACCAAGTTCTGTCACAATCCAAGAAACAAATATTAACTTAGAATATGTTATTGGTTTAGATTGGTAAATAATTTAATGAGATTTGATGATGAGGAGGTTTTGGTTCTTTTTAATAGTACTTTTAATATCAAATATTGGCTTAACTCAAAACGAAGCCAACATTTGGTATTTTGGAGAAAATGCAGGTTTAGATTTTAATTCTGGTAGCCCTGTCGCATTATTGGATGGGCAATTAAACACGCTTGAAGGATGCTCCACTATTTCTGATGCTAATGGTAATTTACTATTCTACTCAGATGGTATAACAGTCTGGAATACAAATCATTTAGTGATGCCTAATGGTACAGGATTAAATGGAGGTACTTCCAGTACACATTCTGCATTAATTGTACCTAAACCTAATGATTCTAATATTTACTACATCTTCACTGTAGATGCTCAAACTGGTTCTAATGGTTTGCAATATTCGGAAGTTGATATGTCTTTAGATTCTGGATTAGGAGCAATCACTGCAAATAAAAATATTCAGTTAGCTACTCCAGTTACTGAAAAACTAACAGCAATTAAGAGTTCAGTTTCAAATGAGTATTGGGTCGTAAGTCATAGATGGGGTGGTAATCAATTTATTGCTTACAATGTAAGTAGTACGGGTGTTAATAATATTCCTGTGAGTAGTGGCGTAGGGTCTTTTGTAGGGGGAAGCGGTAATGCTTTAGCCTCTGTTGGACAAATTAAAATATCTCCTGATGGTACTAAGTTAGCAGTAGTAAGAAGTGTTAGTTATTCTGAAGCTCAATTATTTGATTTTGAAGCTAGTACAGGTGTGGTTTCTAATCCGATTACTCTTTTTGATTTGCCTGATTTCCAATCTCCGTATGGCGTAGAGTTTTCACCAAACAGTAAAGTATTGTACATTTCGGTTACAGGTGATGGTGTTTATCAGTACAATCTAGAGGCAGGATCACCTACGGATATAATTAATTCTGAATATTTAATTACGTCAAATCCGAATTCATATTCTGCACTGCAATTAGCTACTGATGATAAAATTTATATAGCAAATTCGTTAGCACAACATTTAGATGTTATTAATGAACCAAATAATGTTGGTGTCACGTGTAATTACCAAGCAGATGCAGTATATCTTGGAGGTAGAATTGTTCAAAGAGGGCTGCCACCATTTATCCAATCATTTTTTAATGTGACGTTTCAAGTCAATAATTTATGTTTGGGACAACCGACCTCCTTTACCGCCAACACCCCTACTACTTATGATAGCTTGGAGTGGGATTTTGGAGATGGAAATACTTCAAATCTAGAAAATCCAACACATACTTACACAACTGCTGGCAATTATAATGTAAGTTTAACTGTAACTTCTGGGACAGAAACATCTACTGACAGCCAGTACATTACCATTTATGAGCAGCCAACAGCAACACAACCACAAGACATTTTAATCTGTGATGATAATAATGATGGTTTTTATGATTTTGATTTAACGACACAAGATTTGGATATTTCAAACGGTCAAAGCTTATCTATTTTCGAGGTGACTTACTACGCCTCTATGATGGATTATACAAATAACAACCCCATTACAGATCCAAATAATTATACTAATACAACAGCTTATACTTCACAAACCGTAGTAGCCAGTATAAGAAATAGTAATAATATTGATTGTGAGGATACAACAACGTTCAATATTGAAGTTTTTGAATCGCCAACACCAAGCACTAATATTACAAACCTATCTTTTTGTGATAATACCAGTATAGGAACAGATACAGATGGCATAATAGAATTTGATTTAACACAAAATGAATCTATTATTTTAAACGGGCAATCAGTAACAGATTTTACAGTTAATTACTATACGGATTTTGGATTAGTTAATCAGATTACAAATCCATCAACTTATCAAAACATTAATGAAATAGAGACGATTTATGTGGAAGTGGTCAATAACGATAATTTAACTTGTGTAGCACAAACATCTTTTGGTATTATAGTTTTTGAACACCCTACAGTAACACCTTTTGTAACGCTAAGACAATGCGATGATGATCTGGATGGGTTTTCCGTATTCAATTTAACAGAAGTTAATGCTGAACTATCAGCCAACCACTTAAACGAAACCATAAGCTTTTATGAAAGTGCCACAGAAGCAGAAAGCGAAAACAATGCAATCACAAATATAGCCACCTACACCAACCAAACCGTAAGCACCGATATAATTTGGGCACGAATACAAAACTCAAATAATTGCCACAGAACAGCTCAGGTAAACTTAGTAGTTTCTACCACACAAATACCAAATACCTACACACGAGACTTCTATCAATGTGATGATGAGACAGATATAACTAATGGTATTGCCACATTTGATTTTAGTTCGGTAAATACCGAAATTCAAGCACTATTCCCAGTAGGGCAGCAACTCTTCATTAATTATTATCGTAATCAAGCTGATGCCTTATCTGAAACCAATCCTATTGCAGATATTAGTAATTATCAAAATATTGATTATCCTAACATGCAAGATATTTTTATCCGTGTAGATAGCGCATTGGATAATGACTGTTTGGGCTTAGGACACCATATCACCTTACATGTAGAAACGGTTCCAGTTGCCAATTCTGTAATTATAGCAGAGCAATGTGATGCCGATGGTGATACGCAGTTTGAATTTGATACCACAACAATTCAATCCACTTTACTCAATGGACAAACTAATGTGAATGTGACTTATGTAGACGAATTAGGAAATCCACTACCAAGTCCGTTACCAAATCCATTTACAACAGCAACACAAACTATTACAGCAAGAGTCATAAATAGCACATCACAAGATCCTGATGGGGCTTGTTTTGATGAAACGCAAATTACCTTTACTGTAGATGCCGCAGCAGTTGCCTATACTGTACCTGATTTTATAGCCTGTGATGATGATAACGACGGACAATTTGCTTTCGATACGTCTAATGTAGAGACTACTGTTTTAAATGGACAAACAGGAATGATGGTAACCTATACTGACGAAGATGGAAATTCATTACCAAGTCCATTACCTAATCCATTTACTACCGATTC
This sequence comes from Olleya sp. ITB9, assembly GCF_001315805.1. Taxonomy (NCBI): domain Bacteria; kingdom Pseudomonadati; phylum Bacteroidota; class Flavobacteriia; order Flavobacteriales; family Flavobacteriaceae; genus Olleya; species Olleya sp. ITB9. The sequence goes on along the minus strand of NZ_BCBW01000018.1, from coordinate 129,757 downwards.
CCAAACCATAATTGTTAGAGTGGAAAATCAATTGAGTGCTATTTGTTTTGATGAAACGACAATTACTTTTACAGTAAGCGAACAACCAGAAGCCTTTGCAGTAACGGATGATTTTGTTTGTGATGATCCTTCCAATGACGGTGAAGCAATCTTTGTGTTTTCAGATTATGATGTTCAAGTTTTAAACGGGCAATCTAGCATAACTTTTGAAGTAATCTATTTTGATGATCCCAACAATGCGCAGAACAACCAATTTCCGTTAGCCAATAATTATGTTGTTAGTTCTACTTCACAACCAATTTACGCCAGAGTTCAGAATATAAATAATTCTAATTGTTTTGCAATTACCTCGTTTACTTTAGGTGTAAATGTATTACCAATCGCTAATCAACCCGATGATATGTCCGTCTGTGATGATGACACTAACGATGGTGAGGAGCTATTTGATTTAAGCAGTCAGAATACAACTATTTTAAATGGCTTATCAGATACAGATTACACCATTAGTTATCATTTATCACTTAATCATGCTGAAAGTGACAGTGACGCAATTAATTCCAATTTTACCAATACAGATACCCCGCAAACCATATATGCGCGTTTAGAAAATAACATATCACCAGGTTGTTATACGACTACACAATTCGATATTATCGTTAATGAGCAACCTGTATTACTTATGGATGACCTATGGCCAATATGTGAAGGTTCTACGGTAGACATCATTGCCGATGCAGGATACGACCAATATATATGGTCAACAGGAGAAACAAGTCAGTCAATTATTATAGACACAGTAGGGACATATGAAGTAACAGCAACTAACATTTATGGGGATTTAAGTTGTAGTATCAGTAAGACTATAACAGTCACCAATTCAAATATTGCCACAATTACTGATATTGAAACTGTTGATTGGACACAAAATGATAATGCAATTACAGTTTTTGTTGAAGGAAATGGAGATTATGAATATTCACTCGACGGTTTTATATATCAAGATTCTAATAAATTTATAAACCTTACAATTGATGAATATACTATTTATGTAAGAGACAAGAATGGTTGTGGTGTTACAACTGAATCTGTATATCTATTATATTACCCAAGGTTTTTTACACCAAATAACGATGGTTATAACGATATATGGCAAATAGTAAATTCCAGTAGAGAACCTAATAATAAAATCTATATTTTTGATCGTTACGGAAAATTACTAAAACAATTAAGTCCCACTGATATTGGTTGGGATGGAACATATAATGGAAGTGGACTACCTACAAATGATTATTGGTTTATGCTAGAAAGACAAAACGGAAGAACCTATCGCGGACACTTTACTTTAAATCGATAAAATGTAATTCAGTATTAATATGGAATAACTAAATGAATTTGAAGCTAAAATAGTATCAGCAAGTCGAGATTTAAAATGGGCAGTTGATCGAAAGATTTTAAGTAATTTTTTTAGATAAAAGGCTCACTAAATACCAATACAATCTTTGATTTGTTATAGTTTTATTTTGTGCTGATTTGATAAGTTTTGTACCTTAAAATTGTATTTTATTGAATATCAATATTAGTTATTTTCTGTATTGGTAAATAAGTCACATAAAAGTTAAGTATTTGTAACACATAAAATTTACAGCAATTTTTATTATGCATGCTAAGTATAATTTACTAAAACAACATTTTGAAGAAATCGTTTCTTTAACCAATGAGGAGTGGGACTTTATACAATCGCACTTTGAATATAAAAGCTTAAAAAAACACCAATTTTTAATACAAACAGGACAATCTGTAGATTTTGAATATTGGATTATCAATGGGCTAGTAAAAGCCTATTCTATAGATGACAAAGGGAAAGAACATATTCTTCAATTTGCTATGGAAAACTATTGGGTGAGCGACCATTACGCTTTTCAGAATATCAAACCAAGACTATTTTAGTTTTAGAGCAAACTGAGTTTTTTGAAGAAGAACCTTCTAATTTAGGACCAATAATAGAAACGTTTACGCTTTATCCTAATCCATCAAATGGCGTTTTTAATGTAAGTATAGAATTGCGAGAAACATTGCCAGTAAGTTTAAAAATATTTGGATTAGCTAATAATACGATGATAGATCATCGCTCATTTCAAGAGGACACCAGTTATACTACCTCTTATAATTTAAACTTACCTTCAGGTGTTTACTTTTTAATTTTGGAGACTGCATATGCCACTCAGTTAAAAAAAATAATCATAGACTAACTCTCATTAAAAACCAATACATAAAAAAAGTCCTATTTGTAATAGGGCTTTTTTTATACCACAACCCTAAATACCTCATCAAAATCATAAAAAATAAGTGTTGTTTTTAAAAAAAACGGTCTAAAACCAAAAAAACACTGATTATCAGCGGTTTAAATAGGGGGTATTTCGTACACATTTATTTGACGTTAACTTATTGATTTTTAGTATTTTAATATGTAAAACCACTATAAAACACACAAATCTTGTTGAATACTTGTTGACAAGTCCTAATAAACTCCCTTTCTAGTCTAAGGCATTAAATGTAGTTTTGTGATGTCAGTTAGACGTTTGATAGTTAATGTGTTAAGCGTACTAAGGCAAATGTTTTTTTTAATTAATATCATTTAAATATGAGTATTAAGTTTAAGGCGCAAGCCAAACGAAATCCTCAGGACATTACGTTACCTGAGAAGTACTACGCTGCTGCAATTGCAGATGGTGAAGTAGATTTGGATATACTTGCTGAGCAGATTGCTTACGAGTGTACCGTAACCGAGTCCGATTGTCATGCGGTCCTATTATCCTTAGAGCGAAACATTATACACTCGCTTAAACAAGGACGAATAGTCAAACTAGGACGATTAGGTAATTTTCAAGTTGGGTTAAGCTCCTCTGGTGTAGATACCATAGAGGCGGTAAATGCCAGTTTAATTACCAAAGCGCGTATTTTGTTTAGACCAGGTAAACGGTTACGACAATTATTAACAGGTTTAACTTACAAAAAAGCCAGCTAGAATCTCGTTTTTAAGTGACCTATTATAAGGTCTTGAGTGTTGTCTTACCACTCAGGGCCTTTTTTTATGCCCTAATCTTACCCTAAAAAGGTGCGCAACTTACAACTCCAAGGTGCTGAGCTTTGCTATACAAGGTGCTGACCTGACACTTTAAAGGCGCTTAGCTTTTAAAATCTTACTTTTTAAGCACAAAAAAAGCCTAAATACCAGCTAGAATCTCTGTGTTTAGGCTATTATTATAAGGTCTTAAGTGTGTCTTACGCACTATGTGTACCAGTAGTACACCACAAATATAGATGTTTTTACATTGTTATCATAAAAAAATAACCCTTTGTTTAATAAGGACTTACTAAAGTGTTGCAGCACCTTTTGTAATAATTACGAGTATTTACAGTATTATTTTTTTAAAAAGGCTTTATATTTAAACCCTCTCCCTAATTATAATTGATTTTTTCAAACATGTATTTTGTTGTTGGTAGAATACTAACGCAAACCTTACATGTGTTATTAAAACCATCTAACTAATAATAATCAATAACATGAAAAAAGCTATTTTAATCCTATTGGTATCACTTTATTTGATGCCACAAAATAGTAATGCTCAAAATGAAGGTGCTGCTGTAGTTGCAGGAGTACTGGCTATTGGTGCAGGTATTGCAGCTGTAGAGCAAATGAAAGAACAAGCCGAGTTAACCGCAACACAATGGGTATTATCCAACCATCCAGAGCTTAGTAGCTTCTCATTACAAACCTTAGATTTTAATGGTAAAAAATTAAAAGACATGTCTGCGGTATCTGTAATGACGTTTAAAATACAAGAGTTTACCCCTTCAGATAAGCCAGAATTAGATGGAAAAAAACAAGTGCTATTTGGTTTTACTTCTGCAGGATGGATTAGTGAGTATGGTATTAATTTTGAAAAAGTAAACTGGTACTTGGTGGACGATGCAGAGTGGTTAAACATGATGGTCTCTTACGTAAAAGTAGCTTCTAGTAAGACCAATACCTCAGACATTAAAAACATTTTAAAAGACGGTAGAGTTGTAAATAAAGGGGTTAAGGTTAAAAGTAAATTAGTAATTCCTTTTTTTAAACTAACAGGAGACATGTATGTAGTTACAGATTATTCTGAAAGCATGAAACTAGTGTATAACGAGCGCTCATTGGGTATCTTTTTAAAAGACACGCAAGATTTGGTTCAAATAAGTCGTAGTGGTATCATAGATATACATTACTTCTTTTTTTCTGAAGAATAATTCATCATTTTTTTAAAAAATAAACAAATCATTTTTTAAAAAGGTTCTATATTTAAACACGTCCTTTTAATATAAATTTCTGATAAAAACAAAGTGCTTATTATTAGAATTTTATAGGTATACAATAAATTTAAACATATAAGTTTTACATGTCCGAAGACCAAAAACAAGCATTACTAAAACAAACCCTGTGGAATATTGCCAATGACTTACGTGGTAATATGGATGCAGACGATTTTAGAGATTATATACTAGGCTTTATTTTTTACAAATATTTAAGCCGAAAAATGAAACTCTACGCTAACGAAATCTTACAACCAGATGGTTTAACCTTTGATGATATTGAAGGTCATGAGCAAGAAGAATTACTAATAAACAACGTAAGAGATTTTGCTTTAGAAAAACTAGGTTACTTTTTAAAACCAAGCGAACTCTTTAGCGAGCTTGCCAAACGCGGAAACTCTGGAGGTAAAAACAACTTTATTCTAGGTGACTTAGCCAATGTGCTAACCAGCATAGAGCAAAGCACCATGGGAAGCGAAAGCGAAGACGATTTTGGTAACCTGTTTGAAGACCTAGACCTTACCAGTAGTAAACTAGGGAAGACCGAAGACGCTAAAAACGAACTGATAGTAAAAGTACTTACCCATTTAGAAACCATCGATTTTGACCTAGAAAACTCAGATAGCGATATCCTTGGTGATGCTTACGAGTATTTAATTGGTCAATTTGCTAGTGGAGCAGGTAAAAAAGCAGGCGAGTTTTACACACCACAACAAGTTAGTAAAATACTAGCGCAATTAGTAACTACAGGAAAAACCAAACTAAAAAGCGTGTACGATCCAACCTGTGGTTCTGGCTCTTTACTATTACGTGTAGCCAAAGAAGTAAACGATGTAGGCGAGTTTTATGGGCAAGAAAGCAACCCAACCACCTATAACTTGTGCAGAATGAACATGATTATGCACGATGTACACTACAAACGTTTTGATATTTATAACGAAGACACCTTAGTCAACCCAAGCCCTAACCATATAGACAAACGTTTTGAAGCCATCGTTGCCAATCCACCATTTTCGGCAAAATGGACTGCAAGTCCTTTATTTATGTCTGACGATAGGTTTTCGGCATACGGTAAACTAGCACCAAAAAGTAAAGCCGATTTTGCATTTGTGCAACACATGGTGCACCAACTAGCGGATAATGGTACTATGGCTTGCGTATTACCACACGGTGTGTTGTTTCGTGGTGCAGCCGAAGGACACATACGCAAGTTTTTAATAGAAGATAAAAACTATCTAGACGCAGTAATAGGTTTGCCAGCAAACATATTTTATGGCACAAGCATACCAACCTGTATTTTAGTATTGAAGAAAAATAGAACAGAAGACCCACGTCATTCTGAACTTGTTTCAGAATCTCACCCAAAAGACAACCAACGTCATTCTGAACTTGTTTCAGAATCTCATCCTAAACGTCACGAATCCATCCTATTCATAGACGCCAGCCAACATTTTGAGAAAGTAAAAACCCAAAACGTTTTACAAGACAAACATATTGATAAAATAGTAGACACTTACAGAGCGTACTGTCATTCAGAGCGCATTCAAAGTGCAACTATTGATAAGTATTCATACGTTGCCAGTTTAGAAGAAGTAAAAGAGAACGACTACAACCTAAACATACCACGTTATGTAGATACCTTTGAAGAAGAAGAACCTGTAGATTTAGCCACAGTAGCCAAAGACCTAAAAGCCTTAGAACAAGACATAGCAGAAACCGATGCCACTATTGCAGACTTTTGTAAACAGTTAAATATTGAAACACCATTTTAAACGTCATTGCGAGTGCTTGTTGCGAGGAACGAAGCAAACTCGACGCGGCAAACTGAAGCAATCTCATGAAAGGAAACGAAAGCCAAACGAAGCAATCTCATGAAACATAGAAGAAATAATAAACAGATTGCCACGACCAAAGGTCTCGCAATGACAGACAAAAACAAATGACTAACACAACAACACATACAAAAACATCATCGCAACCGTCATTGCCTCGCAACCGTCATTGCGAACGCAGTGAAGCAATCTCATTAAAAGAAGCCAAAAGCCTAACACCCAAACTACGCTTTAAAGAATTTGAAGGTGAATGGGAACAGAAGAAGTTAGGTGAAATAGCGGAAAGAATAGGTGATGGACTTCATGGAACACCCAAATATGTTGAAGAGTCAGATATATTTTTTATCAATGGGAATAATTTAATTAATGGAAGGATTACTTTAACAAGTAAAACAAAAAAAGTTGATAAGAGTACATTTCTTAAAAATGACAAAAAATTAGGATTAAATACTTTATTGATTTCATTAAATGGTACGATAGGAAATATTTCGAGATTTAATAATGAAAAAGTTATGCTTGGTAAAAGTGTTGGTTATTTTAATTTTAAAAATAATTCAAATTTTCATTATCATATTTTAACATCTCCAAAAATTCAACAGTTTTTTATATCTGAATTAACAGGTTCAACTATAAAGAACCTTTCACTAACAACTCTTCGAAAAACTAAAATCAACTTACCCAACCTCCCAGAACAACAAAAAATATCCAATTTTCTAACCGCAGTAGACACCAAACTACAGCAACTCACCACAAAAAAAGAAACACTAGCCTTATACAAAAAAGGCGTGATGCAACAACTGTTTAGCCAACAACTGCGTTTTAAACCAGACGTCACCAATGACACCGTCATTGCGAACGCAGTGAAGCAATCTCAAGAAGCAACCTCATCAAGTGAAACGGAATTTCCGGAATGGGAAGAGAAGCGTTTGGGGGAGGTAGTTACACGTATTGGTGATGGTATTCATAGTACACCTAAATATGATGAAAATGGGAAGTATTTTTTTATAAATGGGAATAATTTAACGAAAGGTAAAATAATAATAAATGAATCAACTAAAAAAGTAAATAAATCAGAATTTGAAAAGCACAAACGTGATTTAGATCAGAATACTATTTTATTATCAATTAATGGTACAATTGGAAATATTGCTTTTTATGATGATGAAGATATTGTATTAGGTAAAAGTGCGTGTTATATAAATTTGAAAAATAGTATTGATTTATACTTTACATACTATTTACTTCAAAGTTCTAGTATTCAGAATTATTTTTATTCAGAATTAACAGGTTCAACAATTAAAAATTTATCGTTAAAGACAATAAGAGAAACGAAACTAAAATTACCTTGTTTCGAAGAACAACAAAAAATAGCCAATTATTTAAGTGCCATAGATATAAAAATAGAAGCCGTACAAACGCAAATCATGCAAACGCAAGCGTTTAAAAAAGGGTTGTTGCAGCAAATGTTTGTTTAAAAATGTCACTACCTCGCGTACGTCATTGCGAGGAGTGAGGTACGAACGACGTGGCAATCTCATGAAAAGAAACGTGAACAACAAACAGATTGCTTCGTCCTACGTCCTCGCAATGACGGAACGATAAACAGATTGCTTCACTGCGTTCGCAATGACGAAAAAGAGGCACAATGGCGTAAAGAGTAGAATTAATAATTAACAGATTGCCGCGCTGCGCTCGCAATGACCTATGAAACCAGGATATGTATACCTATTAACCAATAAAAACAACACAACACTTTATGTTGGTGTAACCGCTAATTTAAAACAGCGTATCCTTCAGCATAAAGAAAAACATGATAAAAAATCGTTTACAGCTAGATACAATTTAGACAAACTAGTATACCATGAAGCACACCAACTAATTGGTGATGCTATTGGCAGAGAAAAACAATTAAAAGCAGGCAGTAGAGCAAAAAAAATAGCATTAATAGAAAGTATAAATCCAGAGTGGGAAGACCTCTTTAATGAATTATGACAAAACAATCTGAAGCACAACTAGAAAACAACCTAATTAAACAATTAGTAGGTTTAGGCTACCAAAATGTAACCATACCAGATGGAGACACTTTGGTATCTAATTTAAAATTGCAATTAGAAGCGTTTAACAACACAACGTTTTCTGCTAAAGAGTTTGAGACTATTTTAAACCATTTGGCAAAAGGCAATGTGTTTGAAAAAGCCAAAACCTTACGCGATCGTTTTAATATTACTAGAGATAATGGCGATAGTTTTTATGTACGCTTTTTTAATAGTGAAGATTGGACAAGTAACCTGTTTCAAGTCACCAACCAAATCACCCAAGAAGGAACTTACAAAAACCGTTACGATGTTACACTTTTAGTAAACGGTTTACCATTGGTGCAAATAGAGTTAAAACGTCGTGGTTTAGAAATTAAGGAGGCGTTTAACCAGATTAATCGTTACCAGCGTCATACGTTTTGGTCTAATCATGGCTTGTTTCAGTACGTACAATTGTTTGTTATTAGTAATGGTGTAAACACAAAATATTTAGCTAATAATAAGTTGCAGTCTGTAAAGCAAACCTTCTTTTGGGCAGATGTAAACAATAAAAATATTACAGATTTAACGCAATTTGCTAGTTCGTTTTTAAACCCAAACCATTTGGGTAAAATGATAGCGCAATACGTGGTGCATAACGAAACGCATAAAATATTAATGGTCTTACGTCCTTATCAGTTTTATGCAACAGAGCAGTTGGTAAATCAAGTCACAACAGGTAACGATAATGGTTACATTTGGCACACCACAGGTTCTGGTAAAACCTTGACCTCGTTTAAAGCAAGCCAGATTATTATGGACTTGCCAAACGTACACAAAGTCGTGTTTGTGGTAGACCGTAAAGATTTAGATTACCAAACCATGTTAGAGTTTAATAGCTTTAAAAAAGATAGCGTAGATGTTACAGATAATACGCAGTCTTTGGTAAAACAATTAACAGACGATTCTAAATTGGTGTTAACTACCATACAAAAACTAAACAATGCCATTTCTAAAGCTAATTACGAGAAAAGCTTAACGCATTTACAAGATAAAAAAGTAGTCTTTATTTTTGATGAGTGTCACAGAAGTCAGTTTGGAGAAACCCACAAAAAAATTACCGAATATTTTAATAGTAGTCAGCTGTTTGGTTTTACAGGTACACCTATTTTTAAAGATAATGCGTCTAAAAACGATTTAGGAAAACGTACTACTAAAGATTTGTTTGGTCAATGCTTACACAAATACGTTATTACAGATGCTATTAAAGATCAAAATGTTTTACGTTTTGGTATTGAATATGTTGGTAAATACAAACAAAAAGGAAATACCTTAATTGATATTGAGGTAGAAGCAATAGATACTGCTGAGGTTTTTGCGGATGAAAAACGCCTTGAGAAAATTGCAGATTATATGATTGCGTATCACAATCAGAAAACCTTTAATAAAGACTATTCGGCTTTGTTTGCAGTGAGTAATATTGAGACGCTAATTAAGTATTACGATATTTTTAAACGTAAAAAAGAAGCAGGCGAACATGATTTACGTATTGCAACAATCTTTACTTACGGAACCAATGAGGAGGATGAAGACGCACAAGATTATATTCCTGGAGATGCATTACCGCTAGCAGCAGAGCCAAGAGCACAATACAAAACAAGTCATACCAGAGAAAAGCTAGACGAATATATTGAGGACTACAACCAAATGTATAACACTAGTTTTTCGACTAAAGATAGTCAGCAGTTTGAAAACTATTTTAAAGACCTAAGTAAGCGTTTAAAAGAACGTGAAAAAACAACCTTTCAAGATAAAGACCGTTTGGATATTGTTATTGTGGTAAATATGATGCTTACAGGTTTTGATGCTAAAAAAGTAAACACGTTATACGTCGATAAAAATTTAAAGTATCATGGTTTAATACAAGCTTATTCCAGAACCAACAGGATTTTAGGCGAGCAGAAATCGCAAGGAAATATATTGTGCTTTAGAAACTTAAAAAAAGCAACAGATGAAGCAATTACCTTGTTTTCAAACAAAGAGGCTATTGAAGACATTATTTTACCACCTTATGAAGCGATTGCAGAAAAATTTGATGACGCGTTAAAAAACTTGTTAGACATTGTGCCAACGTTTCAAGAGGTAGATAATTTACCAAGTGAAACCGAAGAGTTAGCTTTTATACAAGCGTTTAGGCGTTTATTACGTGCAAAAAACATTTTAGAATCTTATACAGATTTTGATTGGGACGATTTGGGTATTGATGAGCAAACTTTTGAAGATTATAAAAGCAAGTATTTAGATTTACACGATAAGGTTAAAAACGAAAGCCAAAAGCACAAAACGTCTATTCTAGATGATATCGATTTTGAGTTAGAGTTAATCCATCGTGATCAAATTAATGTCGCTTACATTTTACAACTCTTAGCCAAATTAAAAGACGCTAAATCTGCAGATGCAAAAGCACAGAAAAAAGCCATTATAGATATGCTGTCTGGTGACGTAGAGTTGCGTAGTAAACGCGAGTTAATAGAAAAATTTATTGAAGAAAACTTACCACATATTAGTGATGTAGATGCTATACAAGATGAATTTGAACGCTTTTGGCATGAAGAAAAGATATTAGCTTTAGCCAAAATATGTGAAGAAGAACATTTAGACCAAAAACAATTTAAAGCCTTAATAGAAAGCTACACAGATTATGGAAGAGAACCTTTAAGAGACGATATTTTTAAATGTCTAGACAACAGACCAAGTATTTTAAAAGCACGTGAAATTGGAGAGCGTATTTTAGATAAAATGAAAGAGTTTGTGCAGGTATTTGTAAGTGGTATGGTAGGGTAAAAAAGGCTAAAATCAACAAGTTAATTACAAAACAGAGTTAAATAATTTAAATACATTAAAAGAACAGAATTAACCAATTATGAGTGCATTTTTAACAGGAGATAATCTTAATAACGCTATTGATGATATTATTGCAAATGCCAATAAGTTTATCCATATTACATCGCCTTACATAAAATTAGACGATCATTTTAAAGAACGATTTAATTTAATAAAAAACAATCCATCTATTTACCTTCAAATCTTGTTTGGTAAAAATGAGGATAATTTTTACCGAAGTATGAAAAGTGAAGATTTAGACTATTTTAAATCTTTTCCTAACGTGTCAATTATTTATGAGCCAAGGTTACATGCTAAAAGCTATATTAATGAGTCTAATGGTATTATTACCTCTATGAATTTGTATGATTACTCAGCAGAGAATAATGTAGAATATGGAGTTGCTTTTAGTAAAAGTACGTTAACCGAAAAAGTTTATCAAGAGCATCTAGATCATCATCATTACCTATTAGAAGAAAGCGCACATTGTATTTATATTAAACGACCAGTATATAAAACTATGTTATTAGGCCTGAGTAAAAACTATTTAAGGTCTGAAGTATTGTTAGATATATTTGAGTCTTTTGACCCTAGCAAAAAAGATTATGAGCGTGTTGTTTACAAAGATATAGATGTTATTAGTCTAGATGATAAAGATGTTGTTCCGGAATTAAAATCTAGAGCAGAAAAAAGAAACGAGAAGGTTCTAAAACCAGTTTTAAAAAAGAAACCTTTTAATATAACCCAAAAGGTTGAGTCTAAAGCCCCTAAAACAGGTTATTGTATTAGAACAGGTGTGGAGATTGATTTTAATCCAGAGCGACCATTTTCTTATAAAGCTTATAAATCTTGGGCTCAGTTTGAAAATTACGATTATCCAGAAAATTACTGTCATAAAACAGGTGAAAAGTCTAACGGTAATACTAGTATGACAAATCCTATATTAGGTTATAAAAATCCTGCTTGGTAGTAGCCTAAATAATATAATATTTACCTTAAATTTTAAAAAAAAACTAAAAACCAAACCCATGTTAGAAGCATTTGCAATAGCCTATTTTATTAAACAAATTAAATTAGTAGCCGATCAAAAAGGGATAAAACCCGGAAAATGGATAGCTGGTACCGTTATTACTTGGATTGTTGTGGAAGCCTTAATAATTATAACCGCTTTTATGACTTTAGATTTGTCTCAAGATGATCTTATCATGGTGGCTATTCCTGCCATATTAGTATCTGCTGCATCAGCTTATTTTATTTTAGAACAATTAAAAAAGCAACCAGCTGTTAAACCTACAGAACTGTAATAGTTTTAAACCCTACAGGAATAAAAAAACGCTTTATATAAAGCGTTTTTTTTATGTCTTAACATGATGCATTACAGTGATTAATTTATAATATCACGGTAAACCGTGAGTTAAACTGTTATAAAAAGCACCAAATTTGTGATGCACTTATACAACTAGGCATCTGGTTTTACTGGATTTAAATGTAGTTAGTATAGTCACAAAATAATGATATAAAAACTAAAACACGACACATGGAAGATCAAAATCAATTAAAAATAGAATTAGTATTAAAAAAAGATAGTACCACAAAACAAGTCTTTGCATTAAGCCAGTGTGATTATAATTTTTCGCCATCGTATTATCAAGAAGAGGATAATAAACCACCTATAGCATTTAACTTGTCTGGAGGTGTTAAAAGTATTACAGATCCTATCTTATTAGATTGGTTGTGTGATCAAGAAGGGGAGTGGTCTGGTAGTATAAAGTTATATAAACAAGAGACTTTGACTTTACATATGACCTTTAAAAAATCTAAAGTAACAGGGTGTAGTCAGTCGTTTTCAGAACATCATCAATTTGAAGGACTTGAAACTTATTTTAGTGCTAATTTAGAAGGCGTTACCTTAAATGAAACCACTATAAATTAAACGGATATTAGTTTAGTTGTCCAAAGTCTTTAAGTGTTAAGCTTAAAGGCTTTTTTTTGTTAGTCAACCAGAAGACGTGACAGTGAGGTATAAAAAAAACAGGACCTGTATTACGTGTCCTGTTTTTGGTGGTTGCTATTAATGGTTTGGATAATGCGGTTGTATTATAACTTATTTTCTAAATAGTTTTGTATGGTAATATCAGGAAAAAAACCACTGTGATGTCCGCCCCAACAGGCAGTTAAAGACAACACACCAGCGTCTAATTTTAGTTCTTTTTTAGCTTCGGCACCTTCATTAACGATACAAAACACGTGTATGTTTTTTATTTGATTTTGTACAGCAGTTTTACCCAAATGATCTTGGCAAACCCCTTTTAAGGCATCGGTAAGACGTTGTAAACACACGCTTGGTACAAACTTGATATAGTCTAATTCAAAGGTATCCCAATGGATGGTAATTGGAGTGTCTTGTCCAATAAGTGTATTAATGTCGTTTTGATACGCTGATAAGTATTGGTCTTCAATAGCTTTGGCAGCGCGTTGTTCTTGCAGTCCCATGGGTTTGTGTTTGGGGTTAGTAATACCTCAAAGTTACACGCTTAAGCGCTGTTATTAGCACCATTTTTTAGTGAAACTAAAAACTCACTGATTTCAGTGAGGGTAGCAATACATTAGACGTCTACCTTTATTTTTTAAAGTCAATATGTAATGCGTTACCTACTAATCCCGCTTATTGTTTATATCCTGTATTTAATTGTGTTAGGCTGCTCTAAGTACATTGGCATCTCTACCACTCAGGCTAAAAAGAATTTGAAGACCTACTTAGACCGTGAGTTTGAAGACGATGTCAGTTTTAAGCATTTAAATCGGTTTTTTAATGCAGCAACCATGAATCCAAATATTTTTAGTGTTTTGATTTATAATACCAATATTCCGGAAATAGAATGTTACTTACACCTTAACCTTAAAACCATATTAGAAGATGCGGTTTTACCATTACGTGCTACTGAGCAATTGACCTGTCTGGAGGCCTACCAAGCCTCAAAACAACGGTATGATGCCAGACAGACAGTAATTGCAGCGTTACAGCCTGATTTTGATTTACAATTTGATTATAAAGCGGTAAACATAACATTGGACACCCAACCAACACCAGAAGTTTTAAGGTTTATAATGCAACGCTGTGTAGACACATTAAATAAGTACCATACCGCCTTAGACCATTATGATGATTTTGAAGTGACTATTACAACACCAGAGCAACCACAAGGGTTTGTGACGTTTACTTTAGAAGATGACCGACAACAATGGACCCGTTTGCCATTACAGTTGTCTGTTAATTACAGTAATTATAATCCCTTATTAGCACGACTAACCCGTTATGCTTTACAGCAAATAGCAAGTCTTAAAACACCCTATGCTTTAGCCGAAAGACATACTATTTATATAGATACTAAAACCATGTCTAGAGCAGCTTGGGTACAGTATTTAGACGATACCAGTATAGATAATACAACGCAAGGCGCTTGGATAAACCCACAAAAAGGGATTTATGTGATTTATTTTGACCTGGATTCTAATTTTATTTACAGAGGAACAGTACTAACAGAAACCAATGATACTTTGGATTACACCGAAACTTTTGCACTTATCCAATCTGCACTTACTACCGAAGGTATTGCATTTTAAATGAATATGTTACAGGTTTAGTCAAACAAACCAGACTCGATGGCATATTTTACAGCACCTGTTGTGGTTTTAGAGCCAGTTTTAAGTAAAATATTTTTACGGTGTGTCTCAACGGTATTAACCGATATGAATAGTTTTTCAGAGATTTCTTTAGAGGTTAACTCTTCTGCTAACCATTTAAGGACTTCTTTTTCGCGAGGGGACAGCGTGATGTTTTTATATTTCTTTTTTTCAAAAACACTTTCCATATAGCGTTGTTTAATGATGTCTGAAAAATATTGTTCGTCATTTAAAACCGTACGTACCGCTTTTTGTAATTCGTCTTTACTAGTAAATTTTGGTACAAAACCATCTGCGCCTTTTTGGATGACTTTATGTACAGTTCTGTGGTTGTCTAACATGCTAAGCATGATAATTTTAACGTTGCTATGCTTTTTTTTAATGCTAGTTAGCAACTCCAAACCATCCATTTTAGGCATACTAATATCGCTAATAATTAAGCCTATCTCAAATTGACTAAGTAGTCTAATGACTTGGTTGCCCTCTGTGGCTAAATGGATGTCACCAACCTCTTCCATATCGCTTAATATGGTGTTTATGCCTTCCAGAAACATAAGATGGTCGTCCGCTATGATGATGTTTGTTTTGTTCACTGTCATTTAATTTGTTGGCATGTCTATAGTAATAGACGTCCCATGATTATAGCTACTGTCTATGTCTAAAGACCCTTTTATTTTTTGAAGGCGTTCTTTAATATTACGTAGTCCAATACCTTGTGTTTTAGTGTTTTTAAACCCTTTACCATTATCGTTTATAACAATGTTTAAATGGGTGTCGTGCTTGGTTAAATGTACATCTGCTGTTGTGGCTTCGGCATGTTTTATAATGTTATTGATTAACTCTTGCACAATGCGGTAGGCATCAGCCAGTAATACTTCTGGTAGTTGATCGATCTCGTCTTCAGGAAAAAAATAAGTATTAATTTCAATCTCAGAGGTAGCATTAATTTGAGTTACAAAATCTTTTAAAAAACTGGTAAACCCTATTTTAGAAAAAGCTAATGGATGTAATTGATGCGATAAATTTCTAATATCCTGACAGGCATTATTAATAGCTGTGGCTATTTTTTTAGACTGTGTTTGGTCTTGGTAAGGCTCGCTATAATGCTCAAAAGCAATTTTAATACTTGCTAAGTCACTACCAATACCATCATGGATCTCTCGAGCCAGTCTAGAGCGTTCTTCGTCTTGACCTTCCTGGTAGCGCTCGATAACAGAGAGTTTGTGATCCTTCATCATCTCACTAATTTTCTGTTTTGCATTTTCTTCTTGCTGTAAGTTAAGTTGCTTTTGTATTTTCAAACGTTTTACATAAGACCATCGTAAAATTACTAATATAATTAACGCCAATGCAATACCAGTAATAAGCGTATTTCTTACAAGACGTTGTCTTTTAACAGTAAGTTCTACTTTTTGTAATTCGGCTTCGCTTAGTTTTTGCTCTTTTTCAAGCAGTTCTATTCGGGCTTCTTTTAATTGCGTCTCGTAACGTTCTTGTATGTTAGCTACATATTTTTCTTTGTCTAAAGTCAGCTGTTCTGCACCAGTAGTTACCCCTTTTTGATAAAATTCTAGTGCTTTTTCAAAGTTTTTTTCCTCTTGATAGAGTTGTGCTAAGTTTTTATAGATGTCTGCTTTGTAAAGCAATAACGATTGCTCATCACCAATAGCTAAGGCTTGATTAAAGTAATTAATAGCTTCGGTTTTATGCCCTAATTTGGTTTCGCAAACCCCTAAATCGTTTAAAACTATGGCAATGTCCGAGTTAAACTGAAGCGCTTTTAATAAACCCAAGGTTTTTTTTAAAGCCACAACCGCTTCCTTACAACGTTTTTCCTGCACAAGCATTTGCGACAGGTTGATGTTTATATAAGCAATAACCGCTTGATTTCCTTCTTTTTCTCGGTAGCCTAAAACGGTTTTGTAATGCTCTCGTGCTTGATCAAATTTGCCTTCTTCCTTTAAAATATTAGCAAAATTAAACAGTGTGGTGAGTACACCATCATCATCACCAATCTCGCGATATAAATTGGCAGCACGATCTAAATTTGCTGCCGATTTTTTATACTCCTTTTGCAATAAATATAAGGTTGCAATATTTTGGTATGCATTGGCTTCTTGTGCTTTACTGTTAGTTGTATTTGCAAAACTTAAGCATTGCATGTAGTTATCCATAGCCTTTGGATAGTCACCTAAATTTTTATAAGCTGAAGCTAGAATATTATAACAGGCAGCCTTGCCTTTGTCTAGTTCTAGTGTGTTTAATAAAACAAGCGCATCATTGGTGTATTGTATCGTGCTTTTATAGTCTCCTGTAATATTGCTTAAGTTACCAAGTGCATATAAGGCTCTAACTTCTTGTAAATCTATCTTTTGTTTTTGACTTTCTTCTAGCCATTGTAAGGCAGCTTGTTTTGCAATTACTGGATTTGTTTTTACATGATTGTAATAGACTGTTGCTAACGAGTCTATTAAACCGTTGTTTTTAGATTGTTGGCCTATACAGACGTGGTTAACGCTAATACATAGCGTCAAGAAAAGGATGATATTTTGGGTTAATAATCGCATAGCAACATGCAAAACTAATAACTTTAACTGAAATAGGTTGTGCTTATTTTAGATTTGATTGCTTTTAATCGTTCCGGTTGATTGTTTTCTAATGCTGCGTCAGAATGCATGATTTTTTCTAATAGATTATGACGACTAAAAAGGGCATCTGTTTTAGACATGTCAATCCATTCTAGATGCTTTAATAAGGTACTAACCGAAGGTTGTTTTGATCCTTAGGTAAATTAAAAAGATAAAGCAAAAGAATTGTTTTTGGATGGTGGATACATAGCAGAAAAATAAGCTAAAGTTATTATTAAATGTTAAATGAAAAGCAAAGTATACCAAAAAGAATATTACAATAAACCCGCAAACGCAGTGCGATAACTTACAAATTTAAATCCAAAATTAGAATAAGAGAAGCGTCTTTGATTTGGGATTGCAAAGTGGGCTATGAATGAATTGGTTCTAAAAATTAGTATAGCTATTAGAATTACTAGTTTAATCTCTTTAACCTATAGTCTTTTTAGTAGTTAACCAGTTAAAAGATTAAAAAACAACTTATTAATGGGTAGATAAGTAAAGTGTAAAAGTCATATTTTTCCTTCAAAAATAAAATTTTTATAGTATCATTGTTTCGTGATTTTTTAGAAAGTACTAAACGGGTTCTTGTCTTTTTAAGAAATAAAACTAATTTTTAGAACCCACCTAAAACAGAAATACAAACACAAAAAAAAATCAAACCAAAACACAAACAAACTAAAAAAAAATCAAACCAAAACACACAAACAAACTAAAACAAAATGACACAACAAACTAAAACAAAACGATCCTTTAGCTATTTTCTATGGTGCATGTTTTTTATGACCCAATTATCTATAGCTCAAAATATTTATGTCTCAAAATCCGGTAATAATAGCAACGACGGTTCTACCCCAAACACAGCATTACTTACTATACAAGAAGCTGTTAATACTGCTAATGTCGGAAATACAATTCTAGTCGAAGACGGAATATATAATGAAAAAATATCTTTTTTAGATAAAACAAACGCTAATAACACAAGCAACTACTTAACACTAGAAGCATCTGGAAGCAATGTTGTTATATCTGGATTAGGACTTGTGCCGGATGGTAGAGAAGGACTTATTACTATAGACAACTCCGATAATATTAAAATTGATGGTTTTGAAATTAGAGATTTTAAAACTAGTGATAGTGGGCAAACACCGGTTGGTATTCTTGTCCGTGGATCATCTTCTAATATTTCAATTATCAATAACAAAGTGCATGACATAAAACATTCAAGTACTTGTAATGAGGATGATGGTGACTGTGAAGTCGGAGCACATGGTATCGCAGTGTATGGAAATACGCAAACAGGAATCAAAAACATAACCCTTGAGAATAATGAGGTCTATAACAATATACTACAATCCAGCGAAGCCTTTGTACTAAATGGCAATGTGACTAAGTTTCTAGTAAAAGGCAATTATGTACACGATAATAATAATATAGGATTTGACTTCATAGGGTATGAGGGAGAGTGCTACGAATGTGTAGAGAATGATAATTATAAAGATAGAGTACGTAATGGACTGGTTACTCAAAATATCGCAGAAAACAATAGCTGTGATAGGAATCCTTGGTATAACTTACCTGATGAACCATACGATAAGCGAGATCGAAGTGCAGGTGGTTTTTATGTAGATGGTGGAACAAATATTATGTTTGAGCGTAATATCTCTAGAGGTAATGATTTAGGGTTTGAATTTGCCAGCGAACATAATGGTAAGAAGACAGATAATATAATTATGTCTAACAATGTTGTGTATCAAAACACAGAGGCAGGTGTAGCTATGGGAGGGTATTCTTCAAATGGAACAGGTAGTGCTGATAATATATATATTATAAATAACACTTTTTACAAGAACAAAAATGATTCCGGTTGGGGGACAGAAATTACCTTTCAAAATAGAGTAACAAATATTAGAATAGCCAATAATATTATTTTTGGATCTTTTAGTGTTGGAGGAAACTATGTAGGAATCAACAAAAATGGTAATACTAATATTACATTTAAGAAAAACCTATGGTGGGGAACGTCCACAAGTGGTCAAAATAATTTACCAGGTAACCGTGTCGTTGCTAACCCCCAATTTAATAATATTTCAGAATTTGATTTTAACTTAAGTTCAGATTCACAATCTATAAATAATGGATTGTCGGAAGGATTTATAACAACCTGGATAGATTCATTTTGGGCTGACCTATATCCAAACGGTATCCCTTTAATTGGATTAACCGATTTTAATGGGGAAAACAGAACTGTAGGTTCAGTCGATATAGGAGCTTTTGAATTTATGGCAACTACTGTTAGTGCACCTTTAGCACCATCAAATTTAGAAGGTGTTTCGAATACGACCAATAGTATTTCAATAAATTGGGTAGATAACGCTGATAATGAATCTGGATATAGTATAGAAAGATCGTTAAACGAAAATTCTAATTATCAAGAAATTAGTACTGTAAACACAGATGTCACTTCTTATCAGGATGAGAACCTAAACCCTAATACTACGTATTTTTATAGAGTTAGAGCATATAACGATGTTGGTTTTTCTGAATACAGTAACGTACTAGAATTGACAACCGAAGCAGTTGTGGTTTCTTTGCCTGCACCTTGGGAGAATGCCGATGTAGGAAACCCTACAATCTCTGGAAACGCTTCTTATGATAATGGAACATTTACTGTAAATGGAACAGGATCTGATATCTGGGGTCAATCGGATCAATTTCATTATGTGTATCAACCTTTAAATGGAGATGGAGAAATTATAGCTAAGATTGAAAGTGTTGACAATACTAATAATTGGGCTAAAGCTGGTGTAATGATCAGAGAAACATTGAACCAAGGATCTAAACATGGTATGTTAGTAGCAAGTTATTCTGAGGGTATTGCTTTTCAAAGAAGAACAGCCACTGGTGGTGTCACTACACATACAGGAGCTGCTGGTAGCGCTTCTTTATGGCTTAAATTAGTTAGATTGGGTACTACAATAACAGCCTATCAATCAATTAACGGAAATAATTGGACAAAAGTAGGTGAAGACACTATAGATATGGCAACAAATGTCTATATAGGCTTAGCAACAACTAGCCATAATCAACAAGCTATTTGTTCTGCTGTATTTAACAATGTAGAAGTAAAGGGACCTGTAGATACTGGTGTAGAAATTACTATTGATGGAAATGCTACTGATTGGAGTAGTATTGCATCTATTTCTACAAATGGTACTGGAGGTTTAACTTCTTTAAAAGCATACGATGATAGCGATTACATTTATATCTTGGCTCAAGGTACAATGAATAGCAATTATATTTTCTTTATTAACACAGATAATAACACAACTACTGGGTATAAAAATGGTCTTTGGTCTCCAGAAGGAAGTGATTATAGTATAGAAAATGGAAGCCTATTTGAATACTCTGGATCTGGAACTAATTGGAGCTGGACATTAAAAGGTTCTTCCTCTATTACAGTAGTAAAAAATGCCAATATGATAGAGCTTAAGGTTGCTAAGAGTGCCTTCCCTAATCTTCAAAATGCTATAGGAATTGGTTTAGATATTGAAAATAGTTCATGGAATACCGTAGGAACTTTACCTGCATCTGGTACGCCTCTTGCTTATTACATATTACAAGATGGAGGTAGCCTTAACAGAGTAGGAATAGAAAGTAATAACGCTTCTGTTATAAAAGGAGCCTACCCTAATCCATTCTCTGCTGAAGGTATTAATATAGATATAACCACGGATTCTCCTAAGGAAAACTCAGTTACAATATTTAGTATATATGGTGAAAAACTGAAGCAATTAAAGCCTAGTCAGAAATCTAAAAACGTGTATAGTTACCACTGGAATGGACAAAATGGAAATAACAGGCCAGTATCGCCAGGAATTTATTTAGCTAGAATTAAGTTAAATACGACTTACAAAACGATAAAAATTATTAAAAATAAATAATTGTTTATGGTTTGTAAAATTTAGCAATCCTCTAAACCCTCTTAATATATTAAGGGGGTTTTTTATATCTTGTTATCCCACACGCTATAAAAAGGATAATGTGCTTAGGGAATAATTACATTAAATACTAATAACTTTAACTGAAATAGGTTGTGCTTATTTTAGATTTGATTGCTTTTAACCGTTCCGTTTGGTTGTTTTCAAATGCTGTGTCAGAATGCGTGATTTTTTCTAATATATTATGACGACTAAAAAGGGCATCTGTTTTAGACATGTCAATCCATTCTAGATGCTCTAATAAGGCACTAACCGAAGGTTGATCTTTACTTAAAAATAGCGCATTATATTTGGCGTTATCTTCAACTTTACCCAAGGCTTTCGTTATATTTTTTAAAGTTTGTAACAGCATGTTGTTTTGATCCTTTGGAAAATTAAAAAAGGAATGATCAGGATAGCTTTTTAATAATTGTTTAAAAGCAAGTAAAGCTTGGTCGTATCGTTTTGCTATATACAAGAGGTTTGCATAGTCGTACTCTATATTCCAATCATAGGCTTCAGGCGTTTCTGTTTTAATAACCTCACATATGTCTATGCTTTTTATAGTATTACTCCCTTCTTTAGCACATGCTAACGCTAATTTAAAATAGTAGGCTTTATTAGTTGCTAAAGATGCAGCCTTTACTAAGGCGTCTGCACCAGCATTAGTATCTCCTGTCATCCAATGGATTAAACCATTATTGCGATAGTCGGTAAAAGTGATTGGATCTGGTATTAAATCTTCAATGGAAGCGTCATTGATGTCTTCAGGTTTTTCATTTAAAAAATCATAAAAGCAAATCCATTGAAACACTGGATACAGTTCTGGTAATAAATACTCTTGTTCATGATTATAGATGGCGTATTTATAGCATTCTTCATAATCTTCCTTTTCCAAAAGGACTTCAATAGCCATATTTATGGTACTACAATATTCGCTATCCCCTTCTTGATAATAATAGATTTCAGAATTAAGATCTTCAAAAAAGGCGTCGTAGTTTTGGTTGATTTTATGAATGCTCATGCGTAAGTTATAAAACCAAGGCGCATACGAATGAGGTGGTAAAGGAAATCCAGTTAAAGCGTCATTTATAACCACTAAAGCATCATCAAACTCTTGTAGTTTAACTAATGCTCGTGCTTTAAAATAAAGTGTTTTAAGTGTTGGTGGATTTTTAATATGAAATTGAGCCACAATATCTAAAATACCTTGCCAGCTTTCTATTCTGCTATTAACTTCCAAGAGATATAATAAATATTCGCTTGTTCTGAGTCCATTTTTAAACGCTGCATGATACATAGCTCCTGTATCTTTATAATTAGCTTCTAGAAAAAAGGACTTTGCTTTTAAAACAAAAAATAAAGGGTTATTGGGGTTTAAGGCTAAGCCTTGAGCGATAGCTTGCTCTAAAACCGTTTTATTTTTAGTGTAATAATAAGCAGCGTTACCTATTTGTACATAACTGTGTTGTGCTTGTTGCCAGCCAGCATTAACTAAGGCCTGCATGTAATTTTGATACTGCGTAAAGGTGTTATATTGCACCTCAGGAAATTGTGGTGTTGCAGGTGCTTTTATAATTTGTGCGACCATCTCATACAGCATAAAAGCTTTAGCGTAGTCTGTTAATACAATTTGAGTAGTGACTGATAGGTCCAAAAATTTCCATTCTGTTTTCCATTGTTTTAAAATCTCAACCGATTTATTTTCCCATAAATCCACTTGTATGTTAGCTAGTTGTAAACTGGTTTGATCTAAACGGTCATCTAATTGTAAACCTTTTAAAACGTCTAAATTATGGGTTGATGACGCTAATTCTAATAGTTGATCAGCATCAGATTCTTGAGCAGAACTGCATAATTGATCTAGTAAAGCAGCTTGAATATCTCTTAGTAAAAATCTAGCTTCGGTTAAACTAGGATAACATTCTAAAATGTATTTTAAGGTGGTGATTGCTTCTTCAAAACGCTGTTCTTCTTTTAGTTTTAAGGCATAATGAATGTGTAAAGTTTCGTTTTGAGGGTATAACATTAAGGCTTTATGAAACACGTAGTCTTGACATGTTGCATAATAGCTACAAACAAATTCAAAATCTGAGGCTTGTACTTCGTTTATATTAATTAAAGCATTTAAGTAAGATTCTAAAACCGGTATGTTTATGTCTTCAAAAACACTGATGTATAACATGTACAGTCTGTAATACCTAGCGTAGTCCGTGTGATTGTCCTCGTCTAATGCCTCTAAATTATCCTTAATTATAGTCATTACAGCTTGTAAATCATTATATAAATTGGCTTTATATAATGCTTCAGCACGCTGGATATGTGCAATAACGTCTTCTCTAGATAAACTTATGTGTTCCATACTTTAAACTCATTTTTTTGTTCAATATGTAATCTTTGATACGTGTCCCAAAGGGTATCTGTTCCAGGAAATTTGCTAATATCTTGTTCGGTTGGTCCTAAAACGTATTCATAACCTAAACAGACGTTATTATGGAAGGCTTCCCAACTATTAAAAGTAGATTTTATAGTGTTGTTAGCGTCTTCTAGTCGTAAAAGGACTTCGTGAGTTGTAATAAAGCCAGAGACTAAACCTAATCGCATTTGAAAAATATAGTTGGCCATCTCATAGCCTGTAAGTTTTTGATCTTTAAGGCTAAAACGATACGTCCACACTAATTTGTAAATGTGTTTGGTTTTTGGATTTTGCTCAGCATTATATTTAGCTTCAAAGGACGTGGTTGAATCCATTCTGAATTGTGTGGCTAATTTTTGAAATGTATTGGATACCATTTGTCCACTTTTATAGCGTTGTAAGCTATTACGTAAATGAAACCCAGATTTTATACCATATAAATTTAACAGTCTTTTAGCCATTTGGACCTGTAACGCTTCTGATAAGTCAAATCCTGACCAACTGTTTAAGTCTGCTTTTTTGTGGTGTTTTTTTAAAACTAAAGCCGATAAATTAAGATGATCTTGAATTTTTGGTGTGATAGTGTCTGTCATTTTTTTAAGCGATTATGTCTTTAGCAACTTGTGATAAAACCGTAGATACATCTTCTGGATAAGCTCCGGATTTAACCATTGTTTTTAAACCCATAGCATAAGAACTTGCCATTTTAGTCCCTTGTACTAATTGTACAAACAGTGTTTTACAAGAGTTAGTAAACGTTGCTAATGCAACGTCTGAAGCTAAATTAGTATCTAATAAGGTTATGTAAAGTGCCTGACTAAGTCTAGACCTTATATTATTTGGATCATTTTGTAGCCAAACTTTAAACTCGGTTATGTTGTCCAGTAAAAACGTTAGGGCTTCTGTGTCATAAATTTTGGTTTGAGGGTACTGCTCTAGGTTAGAAAGCACGAACTCTACAAACTTTTGATTAATCTCATTAGGTTGCATTTTTATATCCACAGTATTTAAAGACGTGTTGCTTTTATCAGCTTCGGATTTTGTATTAAAGTATAGGTTGTTTAATGTTGTAATGTTATTATTTAATGTGTCTTGAGAGGTAAAACCATTGGTTTGGACTGTACAGTATTCAAATAAAAAACGAACCGTATTAGCATTAAGTTTGTTTGTTTTTAGTTGATCTAGAAAGTCCATTAAAAAAACTTCTATACTTATCCATGTTTGAGGTGTAGCGTCATTATCGATTTCTGTCTTTTTACTTTTTTGATGTATAGTTATAATGTTTTTTATGACTTTGTCTAAAAAGTAGCTGACATCATCATTAATTTTATTAAAGAAGTTTGCAGTTCTGACACCTTGTGTAGTTAGCATGTCATTTACCCAAATGGCTTCTTGTTTAAAGCTATAATAATAGTCTGACAAATAACTAAACCAAGCTTGTATTTGATTAAGTGTTAACGGAGTATTTGGGTTTAGATAATGTTTAGCAGCAAATGTATTGCAAAGCGTTGTAATACAGGGATCAATATCTTTTAATGCCCAAATTTGGTTTACACGTGTGTAATTACCCGATTCTGCACATAAAATGCTTAATGTGTTAACAATAAATGGAAGGTTTTGGGTTTTAATAGCGTCTTCAGTTTGTGTTGCTGAGTAAGCTAGTTCTAGCAAAAATATTTGTAAAGCTTCAAGCTGCTCTTTATTATATAAATTAAACAATTCTTGATTAGCATCATAAAACACGCGAACTAAAAACTGATTTAAAGGATTTGAAATACCACAGTTTTGAAAACCTTTTAAAAATACATCTAAATTATTAGTGTTTTGAAACACATGTGTGATCACAAAAAGTCCTGTTAGCTTAAAAGTTTCATATTGATAACGCATACTTGGTAATGCATTTTGATTATCATCAAGTAATAATTTTGAAAAAATAGCATTATAAGTTTCGGTTTGACTTTTTATCCCAGATTTTGGATGACAGGTATTAAACCAAAACGCAAGACTTGTTAAAGGTAATACGGAAGCTGTCGCTTGCTGTAATAGTGGTTTGGCAAAATCTGTAAATACTTCGGTATTAAAATGCAGGTTTTTATTTATGCTTAGCCATTCTAAAAATTGCTGATAGCATAGGTCTAATAGATTTTGCGGAATGCCTTTATTAAGGTCACTAAATAAAATAACATCACCAGAGTCCCAAGTTTTTGTACCTAAGGCATTAATAAAAGGGTAGTGGTTGTTATTTGTTTTAAGGTGTAAAAGTGCAGTACTTTTAACTTCTGCAAAAATCCAACGCTCTTTTATTGCTTCAAGCGCTTCTAGTACTGATTGTGTGTTATTTGCATAGTAATCTGCTAGGTCTGACGATAACCAATTAGCTATTATAGTATAGGCACTGGATTTGTAAACATGACCAACAGGTAATATTTGATGAAACGCAGTAATAAAACAGGACCAATCATTATTAAAAAAATGCTTGATAAACGTGTCGTTAATTTTAAACGGATACGTGTCTAGAGTATCTTTGTTTTGATTAGCAGAATACGTCGAATTTAGTATGTTAAATTGAATGCATTGTTGTATCACAAAGTCTGAATTTACGATGTTAGTAAGATCAAAAATACTATCTATTAAAAACTGATTTACAACTATTGAAGCTTCAGATGTACTTTCTGAAAGTAGTTTGATAACTTCAAAAATTTGATTTTTAACGGTTTGATGACAATGTTCAGATTCAAAATAATTTAAATTGAATTTTAAAAAATGAATAAATAGTTCGGTACTTTTTTTGTCAGGAAAAAACCCTTGTTTTACCAACGGAAGCCAAGCCATAACAAAGGTTATACCTTGTTGTGTATTACTATATAGTTTTGGATGATTGTATAGTTGTTGAGCCAGTGTATTAGTAAATGTAGCGCTTAAAGTTTTGGTTGATGCATTGCCTTTAGCATCTTTATAAACCTTACTATCTGTGATGTCTAAAAGTTCTAAAATTGTAATTAGCACTTGTTGTTCTGATGCTTCTAATGTTTTTAGATTAAGGTTAGGCAGTATGTCTTCTTTAAATATAGATGGCATTTATACGGATGTATTCAAATTAAGATTCACTTTTTGTAGTAAACTAGGGTTGGTTGAGTTGCTATTCTAGTTAGTCTGTAGCCACTCAAAATCTTCGATATCAGACTGATCATTAGCAAGGTTTAATAAAAAACTGTTTAAGTTTTTATCTTCTATGTAACCAATTTCTTGATCTGCACCAAACCTGATGATTTGTCCTGGAACCCCTTTTGTATTTGGCGCAAAATCCATAGCTAAAAAGTTTCCGTTTTGTAAGTCAAAAAACGGAATCCAATAGGGTGTTGTGTACATTAATAAGGCTTTACCTTCATTTGTACTGTAGTTATCTAACAAATCGCCTTGTGTCCAATCGTCATAAATCATTTTCCAATTCACCCATTCAAGTACAATTTGCTCGGCAGACATAAAAGCAGTGTTTTTAATACCATTATGCAAGGTTAAAAATGATTTTAAAATCTCAGGAAAGTCAAAACCAGCTTCGTTTTTAAACTTAGCATAAGCAGTATCGTTATTTTTTGCAGGTGTAACGATTAAGTTTTTTTTAGCTACTAAGGTTTCAAAACTCGTTTTAATATCATCCAAATTATAAGTCACGTCTAACTCAATGTAAGGCGTAATAAAATCGGTTTTTTCTTTAGTCAATTGTTCTGCAATAAATTGATTGGGTATCTGATGCATAATAAATTCGCCTGTATTTTTTATGATTAACTCCTTATCATAATTAGACGACGGTTGTTTACTAAATAAGTTATCAGCAAACGAATATATGTTTGAGGAATCTGTTTGTTGGTGTTTGTCCTTTTTGTCAATAGCGTCAAACCAAGTCTTAAAAGTAGGCGTTACTTTAAAGTTTACAGTTGCAATAGTTTTGTTGTCTAAAAACGCAATGCCATAAAATTTTCTGGTTAAACTCTGATCAGGAGTGATAAATAATAGTTTAAATACGGCTTGATTAAAATGGTCTTTTATAGCTTGTAATAAAGCATCTCTAAAAATAAAACTGTTTTTATAATGTGTTGGGTTATCTAGTTTTGGTAAGGTATTGATAGAGATGGTTTCAAAATTAAAATCTTCCCACTTCATGTCTTTTACAAGATCTGTATAATCTACGATTGTCTTCATTTTAGTATAAATTTTGAATGTGCTAAAGTAGTTTAGTCGTTGTAAGTTTTTATCACTGAAACTAATGATTTTAATTTTTAATAAAATAAATATCACTGAAAACAGTTAGAAAAAATCAAAGTAAATAAAGCATATTTGTAACACTAAATTTATTTATGACTTCACTACAATTATCATCTATTGGACTTCAGATAAATACTGTAGCTATCCAATTTCCGGTTTCTATTAGCGCTTTAAAAAGAGTTTTAGATCATGATTTTAGAGCATTTAAAACTAAAAATAATACCATATATACTTGGGATGATTTAGGAATTACGTGTTATTCTAAAAACGGAATTTTAGCAGAGTCTTTAACCGCTAATTTTAAACCTGATGGTTATAATTTTAGTCCTACAAACCATTTTAATGGCCAATTTGAATATCATAATCATGATATTATTGAATATTATAAAACCAATAAAAAAGAGTGTGTTAAGCTTTTTGAAGGTGATGATGGAGGTGCATTAGTCTCTAATACCATTAGTGCTTGGTTTGATGTAGATGAACAAGGGGTTAATGCTATTGAAGTAAGCACTTATAAACCTTATGATAAAAGTGAAGGCATACCAGAAGACAAATACACCATTAGACCTTTAGAGGAAGCGATAATACCTTTTGAAGATTTTGGTTTTAAGTTATCTGTTATAGAAGAGTTAATGTATAATAAAGAGTTGCTTAAACCTAAATTTGATATTTACGAATTTGCTAAATGGTACAAAAAACGTGACATTAATATAGATGAAGAAGGATATAATCAAATCCCTGAAGTAGAACAGTATTTTAAAGACTTACCAATCCCTAAACGCTTGGCACCTGCTTTAACCGAAATTTATCAGGATGGAGGTAATGATATTTATATGAATTTATCACCATTTTCTGGTGGAGCTGTAGACTATTGGGACATTAAAACCAGTGAAGATGTTAAGCATTTTAATAATTTAAAAAAAGCCACATTATGTTATGCAACAGATACTGCGTATGATGAGATGATTGCCTCAGGAATAGATGCAGAGTGGTTGTAGCTGACTGTTAGGTTTTCATAAAAGTCTAATGTGGTTATTTACAGATATCATTAGTTTCAGTGATTAAAACGATAACATTTAATTATAATTTTGAACAACTAATGAAGAACTTTAGTGCTATAACATTAAACGTATAAAAAATGAAACTAACCAATCAGAAAATAAACGAGATAAAAACAGAATGGAATACCTTGGGTAGTCAATATGCTATTGCTGTAAATGAGATGGTTAAATTTGGCGATACCAATGGTTGGGAGAATTGGAAAGGAGAAGACCCTAAAGATGAAAGAGACCATTTGTCTGATGCTGTTTTTCAACTTTTAAAGGATGCTAATACTAACAATACAGTTGCGCAGTTTAGACAAGATTTTCCGCCAGCACACACACCTTTATTAAAATTTTTAAAAGATAAAGGACAAAGTATTTCGCAACTCAATTTTATAACGAAACAAAAAATTGTGTTTTTGGTTGGTTCTGCATATCAAAAACGTCAAGCTTATATTCTTGATAATACCACTGTTTTAGAGTTGGATGCTTCAATAGATATTATAGGTAAATCCAAACAAAACAATGTATTTGCTATAGCTTCAAATAATGCTATTGTAACCACTCAAGGTTGGGAAGGTGAAATAATATCAACGTTTCAATTAAAAGACACAAAAGATATAGCAATAACAGATTTGATTCCGTTTAACGATGGTAAAAAAGTCTTGCTAGTATCATCAGATGGGATTTTTATTATTTCAAATGAAACAGAGCATAGGATTCATCCTTTACCTGATCCAGAAGATGAAGAATGGGAACCATATTTAGATATGGAAAATGCAACACTGTCAAATGATAATAAGTATATAGTTGTTGGCGATCAATGTTACGATCATCGTATTTTAAATAGCAATGGAGCGCAATTAGGAGATATTGGACCACAATCGTCTTATCCGCATTTTTGTTTGTTTTCTAAAAATGATAATCAGCTAATTACAAATTCTTGTCATTTTTACAACGGTGTTACTATTGGTGTAGATACCTCAGACCTTGAAACGATTAGTGTCGAAGCTTATCAAGACAGTGAGGATTTTACGGTTATTGATGATGGTATGCGTGTGTATTGTGGTATAGCGACTTCAAAATACTACATTTTAGGTGATGCTTACGGTTATATAAAAGCTATAGATGCTAAAGGAGATTGCATTTGGAAATACTTTTTAGGATCTACCATTAGCGGAATGACTATTTCTGAAGATGAGAAGACATTATGGGTAGGATCATACTCTGGAATGTTACATAAACTGCAATTGGATAAAGGATTGCGAGATAATCATACTATAGGAACAGGTCAGCATTACGAAGATTTTAGATTGGTGATTTGGAAAGACGAACCTATTAGAACATGGTAATAAGTAATCAGAATTATGAAAATCACTACAAATAACCTTGAGAAAGACCCAGATTTAGAAGGTAGTTACAAAATAGTATTATCGTTTAATGAAGATGCTATTGTATTTAGATTAAGTCCTGATGATGCGACTTTAAACGAAACTTTAGCATTAGCTAACAATGTAGCAAGCAATTTTAAAGCCTATAAACAACTTGCAATAGAAGCTATTACTAGAGACTTTTTAGATAATTATAATGATAATTGGGCAGATGAAGACGAAGGGTATCCGCAATTAACTAAAGAGGCATTTATAAGCAAACTAACCATTACAACTATAAATTTTACTTCAACAGATTTAATAGATGTGTTTTTTAATGAAGATGGTATGTTTGGTTACCATACATTAATTGCTCAATCTTTTGATGGTGAAACTTTTGAAGACACCACTATGTTTGGGTAATTACACTAAAATTATCACAATAAAAAGTTATGGAAAACACAAAGATAGAACAAGCCTATCAACATACATTTTCAGGTTTAACCATGTATTACAGAGATTGCGAGCTTGCAGAACATTTGGTTACACGCTATAAAATAAATCAAATTATACAAGAGCGTGGTTTTACAGATGTCTCTAATCAAGCTGAAGGTTTAGCTAAAACTGTACGCTTTGCTATTGCTTCAAATAACGCTTCAAATTTAGGAGCCATAAATCCTGAAGTGGCTAAATATGGATTTCATTTAATTGCTTCTGGAGCCTATTTTAAAGTCTTGGATATTTATAAAATTGAAGATAAAACCCAAATACTACTAATGCATTTTGATGAGGTCTATCGAGATGTTTTCAACAGCACTACGTCTAATATAGAAGAGCAAATAATACAAGTTGGTAGAAACAGTTTAGAGACAAAAATACAGCTACAACCCAATAGTATATTAAATAATGAAGACTGGACCGAGCGCACAAAACATCCAATCGGGATGCTAGATTCGGGTGTGTTCTTTTTAAATAATTAAACACATGATACTTGCTTTTGACACCTATTATTACGACGGAAAAGCCAAAACCATTGCGGTAAGTTTTGACGATTGGGAAGACGACGAACCAACAAAAATTTATACCGATATTATTGAAGGTGTAGCCGATTACCAACCAGGATCTTTTTACAAACGCGAATTACCATGTATTTTAAGCTTGCTTAAACAAGTGAATTTAGAAACAGTAGACTTAATAATTGTTGATGGTTACGTTATTTTAGAAGAAAAACATTTGGGTTTAGGTGGTTATTTGTACCAGGCTTTAGAAGGTAAAATCCCTGTTGTTGGCATTGCTAAGTCAGAGTTTGTGTCTAAAACTTCGGTGTTTAAAAAAGTGTTTCGTGGTGAAAGTAAAAAACCATTATACGTCACATCTATAGGTGTTGATACAGCTGCCATTTGCAACGCCATACAACGTATGCACGGAAACTACAGAATGCCAACATTGTTGCAGATTGTTGATACAAAAACTAAAGAAAACACTAATAAATAATGTATTAAAGAGTTAAAATATGAATGAAGATTTAATCGTAGACAACGTTAATCTAGCTGATAATTTATTTACAAAACACTATAGCAATTTTATTAAAGAAAAACCAAGAACAGTTACTGTTGAAGAGGAGGATTTTAAACTATTTAGTTTTGAAGAAATGATTGCTCTAACAACCATAGATGGTATGGAAGTAAGTAAAGTTAGAGCTTTAAAAGCCTATGTAAATACTTTAAAAAACATTTTAGGACCAACGGTTTACGATCAAAAAGGAAAACAGTGGTCTATGTTAATGTTATCTGCAAGCCTTACCATTGGTGAAAATACAGAAGGTGATTTATTGTTTATTGACAGACACGATAGTAAAACGCTATATATTTTTCGTCATGATGATGGTAGCTTGTATAAAACAAAAATGACGTTAAACAAACTAATTAAAGCTTATTCTTAGTAAGCTTTAGTTACTCCTAAATAATAAAAAAGCCCGATTACAATGATGTAAAAGGGCTTTTTTTATGGTTTTTATTTGCTTGTAATTCAGTTAAAATGGTTTAAGCAGATATATTATTTATTGCTTCCATACGTTTTAAAATAATGGGTACAAATAAGGCGAATTTTGCATTAAATTCTTCTTGTGTTTTAGAAGTGTTTAGATTTTTACCCATAGTCATCCAGGTATTAAATAGCGCTTCTTCTTTATTTTGTGTTTTGGTATCAATATTTAAAGACTTTATTAGCATGAAATTATCATCATGATTATAAAAATCTGTCGTATTTACAATTTCAAAAACAAGCTCAAAAATACTTCTGGTGTCTAATAATTCGTTAATTTTTATGTCCGATTCTTTTGATGCACTTACCGCATCAAAAACGTCTACCATTAAGTTTTGTACTCTGGCATTAATACTAAAGTCTAGATATTTCAAAATATTATAATTTATAAATTAAGAAAAAGTGTTTTAAACCAATGGTTATTTATTACAACGGTATGTGTCCAACAATGGTTCCTGCTTTTACAATAAAAAACGAATTTGTTATAGGTGCATTCCCAAAGCTGTCATCATTCCAGGTATGGTTATGTAGGTAAGCAAATTTATTTAGTGTGTCTTCATCTGCTTGTCTAGAAACAATAGTCATACAGGTCCTGCGTGGTATTGATACCAATAACTCTTCAGCCTCTAACATAGCATGCGCTTTAAGCATGTGAGATTTAGAAAGTATGATCTCGCTAGAAAAGTCTTTACCGTTGGTAGCAAGTGCTTTATTGTTTAAAGCTCCAACTAATTCAAAATCGCTATCATAACGTTCTAAATTTTCAAAAGCCTCTTTTGTAATTTGCTTACCATCCATAGTTTCTAAATGTTGATTAGTTAAAAACACAAAGTTGTCTGGTGTATCCATACCATAACCAATTACAACGCCATTAGTTTCACCTTCGGCAGGAATTAATGTCGAGCTTAATGCTCCAGCTTTTAAACCAACCCAATTGCTAGGCTTTAAAATAGGATATATTTTTTGATCACTATTTTTAGTTTGTTCTACTATTTTTTCTATTTCTTCTGGTGTTTTTTCTGGACCGTGAATGGTGTTACTCATAATAATTATGTTTGATTGTTTTAAACAAAATTATACAAGTGACTTACTTTTTGTATCACGGAATTCAGCGATTTAAAGATTTAGTTGTTAATCTTTTTTTTTCAAGATTAGTATTTTATATTGTTGTTTGTTAATTGTTTAATCTTGTATTGGAGTAGGGAAGTGTTAGTGTTTTAAAAACATAACATGATTAGGATTGCTATGTGTTTCAGATATTTTAAAATCATAAACACCTACTATTTCAAATCCTTTCTTTTTATAAAAATTAATAGCTTTATGATTCTCTACCCAAACAACTAACCATAATCCATTTTGATTATTTTGCTTTGATAGTTTAATATTGAAATCTAATAATCTAGCCCCTAATTGTTTACCGTGAAAAGCTTCAAGGAGATATATTCTATCTAATTTGGTGATGTTTTGGTCACTAATATTGATGTTTGGTGTTTGTAATTGGATTTTAGAAAAACCAGCCAATGTTTGGTCAACATACAATAAATGGTATACGCTATTTTTATTTTCAAATTCTTTTAAAACAGTAGCTTCGTTATATGTTTTGCTAATAAAATTTGCAACATCTTTTTTTGAAGCACTGTGACCATGCGATTCAAAAAAGGTTTGTTTACCAAGGGTTGCTATTAATTTTGAATGTTCTGGTTTGGCTTTTGTGATTGTAATCATTTCAAAATTATTACTTTTTAATACTGAAGTTTTTTTTGCAAAACTATGTAATTATTCCTTTTAAATTATAACATTTTAATCTAGAATTAAAGTTTGAAGTACAATGTTGTTAGCGTCTAACTGTTGGTAATTACCATGTCCAGAAATTTGTTTTGTAAATCGCTTGTAATCATTATTATAAGACAGACCAAAATTAACGTCAAATGTGAATATTACATATTTAAAACTGAAAGTGTTATTAAAAGTAGTAATCAAAATGTGAGTAGGTTGCAAAGTGACATCCCAATAATTGGAAGCTTCGTTACTTAAATTTGTGTTAGCTAATAAGTTGCTTCATGTTTTATTGTGGTTAACAATTAGTGTTGTTAATTGTTTTTTTAAGATTTTAGTGGTCATTATTAAATCTTCTACCAATAGGTACCAACTAAAAATGTCATTCTGATAAAAGCAATTTGACTATCTGAAGTTATAGTTATGGCTGTTTTTAAGTCTGTTATTGGACTGTCGTCTATAAAAACAACAAATAGTCCATCCTGAAAAGCAAGTAATACATTGTCTATGGATTGCTGTAAATTAGCAAGCGTTTTATTAGTTATTTCACCAAAATCTACTTTTCCGGTTGTAGCTTGATGTTGTATTTCTGAAGGACTTAAAAAACCGACGACGTTTATTTCTAACCGTTTGTTGTTAAATGCTTCTACTTGATTTGTGACACAAGCAATTAATAATTGCTCTAAAGTTTTAGGTGTTTTATCCAGAGTAAACGGAACAAGTTTCTCCTTTTTTTTGCCTATTCTTTTAAGTTGTAATGTTAGTTGCATTGGATGTTTTTTTGCGTTAGGGATTGTCGTGAAAAGCCCACAGTGCGATAGCACGAGGACTTGCAACAAAAGCCCGACCACACCTAAGTGTGGTAACGCCATTATTGTTTTAAAATTAACTGTTTATTTGAGCTAAAATTGTTGGATCTTGTATTGTATTGTCTTCAGAAAGTAGTTTCATCTTAGAAATAATTTCGGCAGATTTTGGGTCTTCATCAACAAAAGGTAAAAATAGTCGACCTCTGTGTTGACTATGTACAGGTATGATAGATAAAGCTAGTCCATTTTTACTAACTTGTCCACTACCTAAATGTATACTGTACTCTCCAAAGGTTCCTTTTATAAATATGTGACGCTCTTTAACCGTAATATTTTTAAGCTGAAATAACCTTGCAGACTCTTCAGCCAATGCAGCACGCATTTGCATTGTACTATGACTAGCTTCGGGATCTACACCACCAACGTGTGCAACGCTAACAACAAGGTCAATGTCTCGCATTATTTCACTAAAAATCACCGAAGGAATCTCTGTTAATGGTATGGTTTTGTAAGTGTCAATGGATTGAAAACAAATGTCTTCTAGCGTTGGTGCTTCTGTGTCTGAAGGCGAAAACCAATCTGCCATAGCATACATGGTAGCAATAAAACCGTGTTTGTGATATACTTTTTGCAAACCATCTTCCATGCTTACAGTCCAGCCACGACCTCTTAATAATGCTACGGTTTTTTTAGGTTGAATTTGATGACCTTGGTAACGCTCTGATCGGTTGCTATGTTCACGCTCGTCGTTAGTTATTAAATACAATTCTCTAAACACTTGTTTAAAGGGTTGTGTAATACGCTCTGCAAACAAATATTTTTGATATAAATCCCATTGTACAGCCTTATACAGCTGTGAGGTATGTGCAATACATAAAATAGTGTCTGCTGTAAGTTTTTGCGATTTACCAATGGTATCAGTTAAACTTCCGTTGTTGTAAAATCCTGATAGTTTTGTTTCTGGGTTAATTAATACTAATTTACTAAGCATTACTTTTACAATAGGATGTTGCATCATCTTATCAATTTCTGAGGCAGTAAATTGGTCTTCGTTTACCATTGCATTTTCTAAGGATATACGCGTGCGACTGTATTGTTTTGATAAATAGTTTTTGTTGTTTTTAAGCGCAATAACTTGTTTGTCTTTTCTTAATTTGGCAGGAATCGCTTTTAAGGTTTTACCAGCTTTGGTAACCTTAATATCAGCTTTACCTATAGCATTAATGACTAGTTCCATTTCAGTATTATCAATGCTTAGTAATGCTTGATCCATAATAGCTTTAGTGGCTTTAGCTTCCATTGCCCAGCCAAACCTAACACGATCTTTATAACCAGCATTTCTAGATAAATTATCTAATGCTATAGTAACAGCAATGGCTTCGCTTTCTTGTCTTTGTGCACCAAACTGTTTACTTTGTTTTAAAAAGTCTTGCAATACATTATAACGCTTTAAAACGTCCTTTTCTGGAACAGTTTTGCTTAAAGGAATTAAACCTAATGCACGAACGTAGTCTTTATCACGCTTATCTTTGATTTTTTTTAGGGTTTCAGTGATTTTAACTTCGCCTAACATGACACTAGAGTATAATTTTACTTGTCTGTGACCATTACCATCAGATATGTATTTGGCTGCTTCGTGAAGCAGTTTCCAGTTGGTTTTACCTAAGCTGTTGTATACTTTGTTAAACCAATCTATATCTATAGCACCAAGGTTGAAATCGTTTTTAGGGATTTCTGAATAACGTGAAATTATAGTTTCCTTTTCACTATTCATATAATCTGAAGCATGAGCCTGAAACCACCAAACAGCATTTTCAAGACGATCTATTTTTAAATATCGACCAACTACATCAGCCCATTGTGTGGCATAACAAGCAAGCTCTATTAATCGTTTTTTAGGGATTTTAGCTTGATCTGCACATTTAGCAAAGTCTGCATAGTCTTCAGTTTCTTTAAAAATGGTCTTTTTTAGTAAGGCACTAAACTTAGATTTTTTACTGTCACCATAATAGCTGTAGCCACGTTCAAAGTTTTCTTTGCCTAAACGTTCTAAAATCCTGAAGACATAATCTACACCTTCAACTTTATGAATCGCACTAACGTATCCTGAAGCAGGTGTTGGAAGATCACCTCGTTCTAACTCTGTTTCTAATAAATTAGTTTTTAAAGGCTGAAAGACGTGTTTAGGAATCATG
The DNA here is from genome assembly GCF_001315805.1 of Olleya sp. ITB9. NCBI lineage: Bacteria > Pseudomonadati > Bacteroidota > Flavobacteriia > Flavobacteriales > Flavobacteriaceae > Olleya > Olleya sp. ITB9. The sequence continues at coordinate 92,477 of NZ_BCBW01000018.1, read as the reverse complement.
TTTTGTTTGAGTCCTTTTTTGTAGTTCATTCTGTAATTAAATCCACCATCAATAATGGTCATTAAACTGCTAGAATGTAGTGCTTGAAAGAGTAAGTCGTCTACATTTATTAATCCCTCTTGATATAGCTTAATTGTTATTTCAATATTAGGAAATTCCAGGTTTTTAGGTTTTTTATTACTTTCTGTAATTACATCAATACTTGTCGCATCTGAAGGATGTGAGTAATTTTGAGCAACTAAATACATGTGGATATTCCAGTATCTTAAAAGCTCTTGTTTAGACAGTTGGTTTAACGACTGTACTCCAAAATTAGGAGTCAGTGGTAATATAATACTGGTCCAATTAAATGTGGTTGTATAATGGTAACCATTATCTTGGAAACTGGTTAGCTTATATTTTTTAGGGAAGTTAGCAATAATGTCTTCTAATACATTTAATTTAAACGAACCTATAACATTAGTTTCTGCGTAAGCATAAAACAAACGTTTTAAGATGGTTTTATAGTTGTGTAATTTGACGTGATAGTTGTCTTTTGCATTTAGATTTAAACCGTTTAAATCAGGATAGTATTGTCTTAAAAAAGGTTCTAAAGCTTTGTAGTGTCCAAACGGGTAACTGCAATGGTTTAAGTATCTTATTACAGCGTATAATTCGAAATCATTTAAACCACTATTGTCGTACCATTCAATCCATAAATTAGCTAATGGGATGTTGTGTAACTTATCCAAAGCTGAAGCCTCTTCATTTAATCGTTTTATGTCGTGTATTCCTTTTTCTATGTATAAAGTTTGTATTTCACCTTGATAAGCTTCATGTTGATATTCGTGGTTTTTGTGGTTATTAACAATGTTTATTAATAGGTTAACTTGGATTATAATTTTATTAGTATCAATAAATTCGCTGAATTTAAATCCTGAAGTTTGTGAAGTAGAAATTCCTAATTTATCAAAAAAGCTAGTTTTGTTCTCAAAACAACTTTTAGGTTGGTATAAAGTTGTAAGATTTGAAAAGTCAATGACGCCAAACCCATTACTGAAATTAAACTCTTTATTAGTGTCTGAAAACTTATCTAAATAAACCTGTTCGTTTATAGTGATTTTAGGACGTTGGTTATAAAGGTTTATTTGATCTTCAATAAACAAAGTTTCTTTGTTTTTGTCATGTAATAATGTTAGGATTTCTAAACCAGCAAGTCTTTGATTTATGTTTTTAGCAGATATTAAATGTGTTACGCAAGTCCTCATGCGAAACGTTTTTAACGAAATTATTAAAGTAATTAGGTTGGTGCGTAAGCTTTTGCTTTTTCGTCTTAATAAATCTTGTGCAATCTCTAAATCTTCATCATAAAGATGCATTTTGCTAAAAATATTTAAACCAGTCGCCATCACCATTTCATTACGGTTGTAAACCGCTTGTCTAGCTAAGGTTCTTTTCCAAGACGTTTGATTTAAATCTAATTGGTCTTTTTTATTAGTTTTTTGATTTAAACTGTAAAAAGAGTAACTGTAATGTTTAGGAAATACTTTACAGATATAGTTTTCTCTAAACTCGGTTGGAAGTTGGTCTAAATCCTTACCAAGAATTTCTAATTGTTGCTCTGTGGCACTATTAATTAAAAATCTAAAAAAATAGTTTGGTCCAGGTTTAAAAGTCCACCATGAAAAGATATTACTTTCAATGGTTTTGTCTTTTTCAGAGACCGTTTTGGCAACGTTAAATAATTTTTCAAAAGTCGTATTATCTAATGTTGTTGTTGGTAAGTTTACAGTCATCCAATGGTCTAAAGCATAATCTTTACCAACCTGAGTTATAAAATAGTCAACCAATGCCTCATTACGTCTTTCGGTTTGATAGATAAAATAGAGGGCTAAGATCTTTTTGTTTCTGTCTTCTGAGGTAAAAACAATATCTAATGCTTTAATGTTAGCACGATCTACATCTAAAATACCAATAGACCATAAGGCAATATAGACTTCTAAATTATCTTTGCTTTTTAAAAGCGTATCGACTTCTGCTAGATTTAAAATTAATGACTGAGCAGTTTTTAATACACGATTTAAAGTTGTTTTTTTAGGAGTTTCCCAATTTAAACCAAACCATGTATTAATAGCTCTAGTAACACTACTAAATCGAGTTAAGTTGTTTTCTATAACAATATTGATTATATATTTAAAAGCACCAAGACTGGCATAATCTAAAGCCTCTAAGATGGTTTGTCTTAAACCTTCTTGGCGTTGTGCTGCCAATAAAAGTTTTCCGATCATTTCCCAATGCTTTTGGTCTTCAGACAATAGCATGGCTTTGATAATATCAGCACTTATACCACCAATCTCATCTTCACCTTGAATAATATCGTCTAATAATGTATCAAACATGCCTTCTGCATTGTGTAATACTGTAGCTAAAAAATAACTGTTAGCGTTTGGGTAATAGGTACTGTATTGAAAATGTTCTTGTAGTGATAAACCATTAAAGCCAATACGACTAAAGTTTAAAAACTTTATAAAATAATCTAGTTTATTTATTAAAATGGTTTTGTTTGGTTTAGATCTAAATGCTTTTTTATCATAACCTGTTTGATAGGGTAGTGTGTCAATAAAATCCCATAACGATGCTAAATATGGCGCTTGTATGACTCCGTAAAGTTGTATGCCTAAGCGCATACCTTCAGGATTGGCCCAAGGATTAATAGTAATAGGGTTGTCAAAAGCTTCAATAAAATCGTCAACATAATAATTAACGTGTTTCTCTTTTTCTATTTGACCTAAAATTTTGGCTAATACTCTATATGGTTGTGAAAACAGTCTAAAGTCAAATCTGTCAATTGCTGGTTTGCTATGTGTTTTAATGTATTTATGTGCGTCTTCTACAGGAATCATACTGTAATTTTCTTTTTTATAATTAGTCGTAATTAATAACCTATCTAAATAGGCTTAAATAAGTGTAGGCAATATACTTGTAATTAATTTTTTTGGACTCACTGTATTTAATGATTTTTTTGATTTTAAGACAGAAAGAGAATCCTTTAGTACAAATAGTTTAATGCTATTTTTAAGTTGATTTTATGAAACTGATTTGAAAGGATTTTTTGAGTTTTAATAATAATCTGTTTGAATCTTCTTACAATAATTAGTAGTCTAATATTAGGGTTGATAACCTAATATTGAAATGTTTTTTTGTTTAAATAATTCCTGTATTAAAATTTAATACATTATTTTAATGCTTTATTAGTCTGTTCTCCCTTAATGTTAAATTATTAATAATTTAATAAAACTAAATTGTTGCTGTTGCAAAAAATTTATGACTAAAAAGAAAACCAACATACTAAACCAATTAAACCAATTAAATGGTTTTACGTCTGACTATTTAGAATCTTTAGAAGAAGGTTTTCTAGTCTTTGATACTACTGGCGAAATTATAATTGCAAACGATGCCTTTTGTAACATGTCCGGTTTTTTAAAAAAAGAGCTTTTAGGTGCTAAAGCTCCATTTCCTTTTTGGCCAAAAAATAAACATGATGAATTTAGCGAAAGGTTTGATAAAATCATTAAAAAACAACTTAAAGGTGAGTTTAATGGATTGTATCAACATAAAGAAGGGAATGAATACCCAATAATAGCTTATGTTTCTAATATTAAAGATGAAAACGAGGACGTTATTGCATATATCATATTAGTACAAAATGCTACCGAATATAAGCCATATAACCTTTTTGACTTTTTAAAAAATAACGATTTATCTTCAGTATTAAATTATCGAAAAAAATATTTAGATCTAATAGTTCATAAAAAATTAGCCTATAAACTAGAAAATACTTTAAATCATATTACTGATGGGTTTATTTTATTAGACAGTAATTGGTGCTATGTATATGTCAATAAAAAAGCTGCAGAGTTAATAGAACGTGATCCTAAATCTATTTTAGGTAAACATCTTTGGACCGAGTTTCCTGATATTGTTAAGAGTAAGTTTTATGATGCTTACCAAAAAGCAGTTAAAACACAACGCACACAGTTTTTTGAAGATTATTTTGCACCTAATGATAAATGGTTTGAAAACAGGGTATATCCCACAGAAGATGGATTATCCATATACTTTACAGATATAACCGAAAGGAAAAGATATGAAGAAAAATTAATTGAAAGTGAGCGATTGTTTAAACGATTAACATCTAAAGCACCTGCAGCTATTTTTCAAACAGATATTAACGGGTTTTGCAACTACGTCAACGAGAAATGGACGCAATATGCAGGAATTACCTATGATGAAGCTATGGGTTATGGTTGGTCAAAAGCAATTCATCCTGATGATAAAGACAGAATAGTGGTCGAGTGGGAGCATTACATGAAGTCTGACTCATTTGAACTTGAAACAGATTTTAGATTTAAACATAAAGATAATACTGTTAGATGGGTGTCTGTAAAAACTGTTGGGACTTATGATTCTGAGAACAATCCTAATGGTTACATAGGAATGGCTTTAGATACTACCGACCGAAAAATTGCTGAAGAAAAACTAATAAATAGCGAAAAACTTTTTCGTGGTTTAGCAGCTAATGCTCCAGTCGGAATATTTAAAACAGACTTAAATGGTGCTTGTAATTTTGTTAACCAACAATGGATAGATTATGCAGAGATGCCATTTAAAAAAGCTATGGATTTTGGTTGGATAGAAGCAATACATCCAGAAGATAGGGATGACGTTGTTGATGCTTGGTTGCAAATAGTACCTACAGGTAAAGACTTTAATATAGACTTTAGGTTTTTAAACAAAAAAAGAAAAACTAAATGGGTGTCTGTTAAAGCTGTAGGGACTTATAATGCCCAAAATAAACTTTACGGTTACATAGGTGTTTTAATAGATATTAGTGACCGTAAAATTGCTGAAGATAGATTAATAAATAGCGAAAAATTATTTAGAGGTTTAGCAGCCAATGCACCTGTAGGCATATTTAAAACCAATAAAGATGGTGCCTGTAATTTTGTTAATCAAGAATGGATGAATTATTCTGGTTTATCCTTTAAAGAAGCTTTAGGTTATGGTTGGGTAAATGGACTTCATGAAGAAGATAAAGACCGTGTTTTAAAAGAATGGCAAGCTTCTATAATTGGTAAAGTAGATTTTGAGATAGATTGCAGGTTTATTAATAAAAAAGGAATTGTAACCTGGATGTCTGTCAAGGCAATTGGTTTATTTGATGTTAACAAAATACTATATGGTTATTTAGGGACGTGTTTGGATATTACAGAGCGTAAAAAGTCTGAGGACGAAATTATATCAAGTAAAATTTACTTGGATAATATTATAAATAATATTGGTGATCCTGTTTTTGTAAAAAATGAAAAAAGTGAGGTAATTTTAGTTAATAATGCAGCTTGTGCTTTTTTTAATTTAACTAAAGAAGAGATTTTAAATAAAACAAAAACTATAAATGAATCGTGTGCTACCTCATTCAGCTTTCTAAAAAATGATGCTTCAGTACTTTTCTCAGGATTAGAAACCGTTACTGAAGAAACCTTTGAAGTCTCTAAAACATTAACCAAAACTATTTCGACTAAAAAAACAAGGTTTATAGATAATAAAGGAAACCGTTTTATAATTGGAGTAATTAGAGATATTACACACATTAAAAAAACCGAAATAGAGCTAGAAAAGCATAAAAATAAATTAGAAGAATTGGTGGTAAAACGCACTGCTCAATTAGAAGAAGAAAAAGTAAAAGCGCAATCTGCAGATTTAATGAAATCAGCTTTTTTAGCCACGATGTCACATGAGTTAAGAACACCAATGAACTCTATTATTGGTTTTACTAGTGTACTTTTAAAAGAGTTTTCTGGACCATTAAATGATGAACAGAAAAAACAGCTGTCTATGGTTAAATCTAGTAGTGACCACTTATTAGGTTTAATTAACGATGTTTTGGATATATCTAAAATTGAAGCAGGTAAACTAGATGTTGTTTTAAAAGAATTTGATTATTTATTGACTCTAGAAAAAACTATAGAAATATTAATGCCTCAAGCACAAAAAAAGCAGTTAACCGTCGTGTCAGAAATTAGTGTAACTAAAGTTAATTTGCATAGTGATCAACGCAGAGTAAAGCAAATTTTAATAAATTTATTAAACAATGCCATAAAATTTTCCAACTCTGGTACAATAACAATTAAAGTAGACCAAGATAAAGACTGGTTAGTTACCCAAGTTGTAGATCAAGGTATTGGTATTAGTAAACAAAATTTAAGTCATTTATTTAAACCATTCATGCAGTTAGAAGGTGGCTTAAGCCGAAATCATGAAGGGACTGGATTAGGATTGGCAATAACAAAAAGTTTAGTCGAAAAATTAGGAGGAACAATAGACGTAAAAAGTAAGCTTAATCAAGGTAGTCGCTTCACCTTTAAATTACCATTTAATCAATAATTCAAAATAAATTAAGTAAAGATTACAAACAGCTCATGGATTCTAAAAAAATTTTAATAGTAGATGATACTTTTCAAAACCTATACTTATTAAGAGTAATATTAGAAAAAGAAGGATTCCAGGTACTGGAAGCAAATAACGGACAAGAAGGTTTAGAGACTTTAAAAAGGTATCATGTAGATTTAATAATTTCAGATATTTTAATGCCAATAATGGACGGATATTTGTTTTGTAAAGCGTGTAAAGCTAATAGTGATTATAAAAATATTCCCTTTGTATTTTATACTTCAACATATACAGCCAAATTAGACGAAGATTTTGCTTTAAAATTAGGTGCAGCTTCTTTTTTACGAAAACCAATCGATCACGAAGAATTAATAAAAGAGATAAAATATATATTAGAAAAAAATCAGAAAGCAACCTCTATTAACGATCAAATTAATATCTCTGAAGATGAGGTATTAAAACTTTACAGTCAAAGATTAATAGATAAGCTTAAACAAAAAAGTCTAGATTTAGGTAATGAAGTTTTAGAGCGTAAAAAAGCAGAACAATTGTTAATCCAAAAAAATCAAATCTTAGATTTAATTTCATTAAATACACCTTTAGATTCTATTTTTGATCAACTACTGCTTAATTATGAAAGTAATAATCCTAACTATTTTGGATGCATAAGCTTACTAAGTAAAAACGGAAAACAATTACATCTTAAATCTTCACCATCGTTACCTAAAACTTATACAAAATATATTAAAGTTTTAGAGATACACTCACAAAAAGGATCGTGTGGCACTGCAGTTTTTTCAAAAAAACCAGTTATAGTTTCAGACATAGAGAATGATAAACTTTGGGTAAATGATAAAGAAATAGCATTAAAACATGGTTTTAAATCTTGTTGGTCACTTCCTATTTTAGATAAAAAAAACACTATTTTAGGAACTTTTGCAATTTATAGTAAAGCTATAAGTTCTCCAACTATTGATGAAGTTCAAGAACTTAATTTTGCAGTTAATTTAGCAAAGATTGCCATAATTAAACATAATATTGTCACAGAAATAAAAAGAAAGGACGAAACCTATAAAACATTAATTAATCATGCAAGTGATGCTATTATTGTATATTCTCTAGATGGTACAATTCACGAGTTTAATGATTTTACAGCGAAGGCTTTAGGATTTACTAAAAACCAATTTTCTAAGCTAAAAATTCAAGATGTATTAGTTGGTAATATCAATGTAGATAGTGATAATAATAAGCAATTATTAAACGGAACTCCTGTAGTTTTTGAAAGACAATTCACTAAAAAAGATAACACTATTGTTGATGTTGAAATCTCTTCAAGATTAATAAGCGATGATAAAATATTAGCCATTGCAAGAGATGTTTCTGAACGTAAAAAGTACCTTCAAGAAATCAAGTCAGCTAAAGAGTTTTCAGAAAACCTGATTAAATCCATGCATGAAGGTTTTGTGGTTTTAGGTGAACATACTGAGATTTTAAGTGTTAATCCTGCATTTTGTAAAATGACAGGTTTTAACGAAGAAGAATTGTTGGGTAAAAAAATACCACATCCATTTCATTTGCCAGAACAATTTGAAGAGCTTCAACAAAAAAATAAAACGCTAAAAAAAGGAGCGTTAAACCCTAATATTAATACGGTTTATAAACGAAAAGACGGAACCAAGTTTTCGGCACACGTTATCATGTCTAGTATAAAAAATGAAAACGGAAAATCAATTATAAATTTTGCAACCGTTCAAGATGTAACCGAACGAGAGCAAATATTACAAAAACTAAAAGAAAGCGAATACAGATTAAAACAATCTCAGATAGTAGCAAATATTGGGTCTAAAACCTTAGACCTTAAAACTATGATTTGGGAATCTTCAGAGATTTTAGATAATATTTTAGGTATAGATGAAACATTTACTAAAACATTTGAAAATTGGAAAAAAATAATTCATCCAGATGATGAAGATGATGTTCTTAAAAGTTTAGATTGTTGCATTAAAAAACACAAAAAATTTTATAAAGAATATAGGGTAATTAGACCTGATACCAATAAAATAATATGGGTTTATAATATAGGTAAATTGCTGTTTGGTACAGATGGAGAACTTGTTAAAATGGTGAGTACTGTTCAAGACATTACTGAGCGTAAATTATCCGAAATTAAATTACTTGAAAGCGAGTATAGTTTAAGGCAATCTCAAGAAGTAGCAAGTATTGGATCCATAACGGTAGATTTAAAAACCATGACTTGGCAATCCTCTGAAGTTTTAGACGATATTTTTGGTATTGATGATTCATTTATAAAAACAGTCTCTAATTGGAATGATAATTATATACACCCAGAAGACAGAGATAGCCTTAATAATTATTTAAACGACTGTATTACTAATAACAAACGGTTTTCTAAAGAGTACAGAGTGATTAGACCTTTAGATAATAAAGTGATTTGGGTACATGGTATTGCTGAAGCATTATTTGATAAAAATGATAACCCAATCAAGTTAATTGGTACCATACAGGATATTACAAGTCGTAAATTATCGCAATTAAAATTAGAAGAAAGCGAGTATGTTTTAAAACAATCTCAAAAAATTGGTAACATAGGCTCATACACTATAGATTTATTAGACATGACTTGGGATAGCTCTGAAGTAATGTTTAATATTTTTGGGATAAACCAAGATTACCAACGCACAATAGATAATTGGGTAAATTTAATACATCCATTGGATAGGGACCATGTGTATCAATACTTTTTGGATTGTGTAAAGTCAAAACAGCGTTTTAATAAGGAGTACAGAATTTTAAGGCCAATTGATAGTAACGAGATATGGGTGCATGGTGTAGGGGAAGCTATTTTTGATAATGCAGGTAACCCTATCAAAATGTTGGGTACAATTCAAGATGTTACAGAAAGAAAACTTTCAGAAATTACATTGCAAGACAAAGAGCAATCACTAATTATAGCACAAAAAATTGCTAAAATTGGAAGTTTCAACCTTGATTTAGTAAATAAAATAGCGATAACATCAATAAATTTTAACACGATAATAGGTGTAGAAGAAGAAAAGAATATTCCTTTTGCCTTATGGCAAAACTTAGTAATAGCAGAAGATAAAAAACTTGTTAAACATGAGATGTTAAAATGTCAAAAGCACAATAAAAAGTTTGACTTAGAGTATCGCGTTAAAACATTTAATACAAAAGATGTAAAATGGATTCATGGTTTAGGAGAAATAATCTTTAAAAATAATATACCAGTTAATTTTGTTGGTACAATTCAGGATATAACAGAACGTAAAACAGCAGAGTTAGAATTAAAAATTGCTAATGAGTTTGCAGATAATTTAATAATGTCACTTCAGGAAGGGCTTATTATAATAAATTTTAAAGGAGAAATTCTAAAAGTTAACCCATCGGTAACTAAATTATTAGGCTATAAAGAAGAAGAGTTAGTTGGTATGAAAAGACCATTTCCTTTTGAGTTTTCAGATGATGAAGGATCAATAACCGAAGCAATAACAGAAACCAGAAAGGGTAATAAGCAAAATACAAAAGGTAGATTAATTAAAAAAAATGGAGAAAAAATAATAGTATCCTTTACTACTGGATATATTAAGGATAATACAAATACTTTAACCGCTTTATTTGCGACATTAAAAGATATATCAAAAGAAGAAAAAGCAAAAAAAATCCTAGAAGATTCAGCTTTTAAATCTAATCAGAAAAAAGAAACTATAATATCATTAACAAATTTAATAGGTAAAGACTTAGATCATTCATTTAAAAAAATTACAGAATTAGCTTCAAAAACATTAAACGTAGCTAGAGTTAGTGTATGGCGTTTTAATACAAAGATGAATCAATTAACCAGTCAAAAAATATTTAGTCTTGAGACAGGAAAATATCAGTCAGGAACAGTGTTATCTGATAAAGATAACCCAGAATACTTCCTTGCTTTAGATAAAAAAGAAACTATAACAGTAACAAATGCACAAAAAAATAAATTAACTAAAGCATTTGCTAAAGATTATTTAGTACCAAATAATATAACCTCATTAATGGATGTGTTTATTAATAGCGCAGAGGGTCATTATGGTGTTTTGTGTTTTGAGCATGTTGGTAAACCATTAAAAAAATGGTCTGCTGAGGATCAAGAATTTGCAACAACAATTGCAAGTGTTGTTTCATTAATGGTTGAAGGTACAGAGCGTAAAGAAGCAGAAAAAGAGCTAAAATCAGAAAAAGAATTTTCTGAGGAGTTAATTACGTCATTACATGAAGGGTTATCTGTTGTAGATTTGGACAGTAAGCATATTAAAGTTAATAAAGCGCTTTGTACAATGACAGGTTTTTCTGAAGAAGAATTAATAGGTATAAAACCTCCTTTTCCGTATTGGCCTCCAGAAAAAAATGATGAGGTTTATGACCTGTTTGAAAATGCAAGTCAAAAACTAGGTTCTAATATTAAAGTGACGTTAAAGAGAAAAAATGGCGAGTATTTTCCAGCCTCATTATCCTACTCTATGATAAAAGGTAATAACGGAAAAGTAAAAGCCTATTTTGCAACCATAAACGATATTTCATTAAGTGTTAAAGCTGAAAATATATTAAAAGACAATATAATTTTATCTAACCAACGAAAAAACACCATTATAGAGTTGGCTAACCTTATTGGAGAAGATTTTAATTCATCTATACTAAAAATAGCAAAAACTTCAGCAATAGCTTTAGATATAGCTTTGGTTACCATTTGGAAATATCAAGATGATGATAATGAGTTATTAAGTAAACTTCATTATAATTTATTAACAGATGAAGCTCAAGTTGAAAACTTAACTATTTATAAAAAAGATTATCCTGATTATTTCAACATTTTTGAAACTAAAAACAGTATTAATATATCAGATGTAAATACAGATCCATTAACCAAAGCATTTTCAGAAAAATACTTTAAGCCTAATCAAATAACTTCAAGAGTAGATGTTTTAATCTACGGAAGAAATAAACATTACGGTATTATAAGTTTTGAATGTCGTGTGCCAAATCGTGTCTTTACCCATGAAGAAGAAAGTTTTGCAACATCAATAGCTAGTATTGTTTCTTTAATGGTAGAAAGTAAAGAGCGTACATTAGCCGAAAAAGAAATTGCTAAAACCAACCAGCAATTAACCGAAGCTAATTTAGAGTTAAATGATTTACGTAAACAACTTGAAAGAGAAAATGTATACCTTAGAAACGAGCTAGATCTTGTTTTTAACTATGAAGAAATGGTGTATGGAAGTGCTGAGTTTAGTAACGTGTTGACACAAGTAGAACAAGTAGCACCAACAAATGCTACGGTTTTATTGTTAGGTGAGTCTGGTACAGGAAAGGAATTGTTAGCTAGAGCAATCCACAATATTAGTACAAGAAACAATAAACCATTAATAAAAGTTAATTGCTCTGCAATACCAAGAGAACTTATAGAAAGCGAACTGTTTGGTCATAAAAAAGGATCGTTTACTGGTGCATTTGCAGATAAAATAGGAAAGTTTGAGTTAGCAGATGGTGGAACACTGTTTTTAGATGAAATAGGAGAGCTTCCATTGGATATGCAACCTAAAATATTAAGATTCTTACAAGAAGGCGAAATTGAAGTTGTTGGAGGTGTCGAAACAAAGACTTTAGATGTTAGGGTAATTGCAGCGACTAACCGAAATCTTGAAGAGGAGATTAAGAAAAAACAGTTTAGAGAAGATTTATACTTTAGGCTTAATGTATTTCCTGTAAATGTCCCTTCATTAAGAGACAGAAAGGATGATGTTCCGTTATTGGTAGAGCATTTTGTAGATAAATTTAATAAAGCTTATGACAAGCAAGTTAAATATATCTCTGATGAAGCTATGACAAAATTAAAAGCTTACAATTGGCCAGGAAATATTAGAGAACTTGAAAACTTGGTTGAACGTGCATTAATATTATCTACAGGAGACACTTTAATTGTTCCAGGATTTGAAACCGCTAATCAAAAAATTAAACAACGTATTATTAATAGTAAAGACTTAAGTCTGGATTCTGTATTGCGTAATCATATACTAGAAGTTTTAGAAGGCTGCAATTGGAAAATTAGCGGAGAAAAAGGAGCGTCAGAATTGTTGGGTCTTAAACCAAGTACTTTGCGCGATAGAATGTCTAAACTAGGCATTAAAAAACCTAAATAAAAGTAACGGTATTCCGTGAGTAGTGTTTTTCGTCGTTAAAAAATGACGGAATACCGATTCTTGATAAAGTAATTTGTAAAACAATAAAATATTTTAAATCACTGATATACAGCTGTTTGTTATTTATTTGTATATTTATATAAGCTTTGGCATTCGTATTGTTTATTCATTTTCAAATAAAACAGACAATGAAAAAACAATTGCTAATCAATGACTTAAAGTTTTGGGTTGATCAAAATGTAATCTATTGTAAAGTATTTAATACGTTCTCAGATTGTAACCGACCAGAAGACTTAGATCAAATTTTCAATGAAGCCATTACCAAGCTATCAGAAGGTGTGCATATGCCTATATTATTTAATCTAGAAGCATTGGATTTTAATAACGCTGTTAGAGTGTTTAAGTTGTTGTCTAAAAATAGAATCATCAAATCTTTAACATTATCAAAAACGTTTTTGGTTAACTCGTTTAAGTTAAGTGTGTTATTAAAGGTAGTTAGTTTTTTCTGTAATCCAGCGATGCCAGATTTGATATTTGTAGATACTACATCTGCTATTAAATTTTGTATAGAAGATAACCAAGCCTATAATTCTATCAGTTAAAAAAAATGAAAAAAATGGTAACAGTAGGACAAGCAAAATTTTGGACAGATTATGACAATATACTTTATTTTGAGTTTACTCAAAATCAATCAGATTTTGTTTTAGACTTAAATACAGCAAAAAAATACTTTAATGGGATACTTCAAATTAGTGAAGGTATGTCTATGTCTTCTGTTATAGATTTAAGAGGTTTTAGAGGTGCGTTTTCCACAGAGGCTGCAAAGTTTATTGCTAAAAACAGTCTATTAAATAATTCTAGTATATCACAGGCCTTTATAACAAACTCTATGGCTACTAAATTGTTAATCGCATCTTACAAACGTATTTATGACCCAATTATACCATTTAAAGTTTGCAATGACCTAGAAGTGGCTAAACAATTTTGTTTAGAAACTAGTAATCAAATTTAATAACCTTAATACTAATAACAACTATGAATTCTTTTAATCACTAAAACAACTTTTATGACAAAAAACTATATTATAAGTACTTGTTTTATACTCTTTAGTATGTTTTGTGCAACTGCACAAATTATAAATAAAGGGATTCTTAAAATTGAATCGTCTACTGACGTTTATTTTGAAAACGAGTACACAAACGACAATAGTGCTTCACATGTTAGTGATGGAGAACTATACCTTAACAGTAATTTTATTAATAATGGCTCCACAGCAGCTTCAGACGGAACTACATTTTTCAAAAGTGTAGATAATCCCTTGTTAAGTATTTCTGGAACTACTGAAACCGTAAACTTTAATAATCTGCAAGTAGATATAACTGCAACTAATACTAAAGGCGTGTCTGTAACAGATGGATTTGCTATTAATGTAGAGAACAATGTTAATTTAGTTAGTGGAGATGTAAGATTGGTTGGAGAGTCTCAACTAATTCAAGCACACACTGGCTTGGATGCTAATACAATTTCGACTGGAAAAATAATGGTAGACCAACAGGGTCAAGCTTCGGCTTTTAAATATAATTTTTGGTCTTCTCCAGTTAATAGTTCAGGAACATTTACAATAGCTGGTAATAAATTTGATGGTACAGATTCTGCTATCAATTCATTTACTCCGCAACCTGTACTATTTAATTCAGGAGCTCCATATAACGGATTACCATCTGTTGTGGATGGTAGTGACAATGTTACAACTGCTTTAACTATTAATACTAGATGGCTGTACCAATATGCTCAAGGATCTTCTGGATATGCAGATTGGGCAGTTATTAACCAAAACACCCCTTTAAATCCAGGTATTGGATATACTATGAAAGGTACAAATACAGTAGATGCTACTCAAAATTACGTGTACTATGGAGTGCCAAATAATGGTGAATACACTACACCAATTAACGCAGGAGAAGAGTCTTTAGTTGGTAACCCTTATCCATCAGCATTGGATGTTGCGCAGTTTATTAACGATAACATAACTGTTTTTGATGCTTTGTATTATTGGGTTGACGGAGGATCTACTTCTCATTATTTATCAGACTATTTAGGTGGTTATGCCATTAGAAATATAACAGGAGGTACTCCACCATCTGTGGCATCTCCATTAATTTCTGGTGTTGGTACAGCAGGTAGTATAACAACTCCACCACCTTATGTGCCTGTTGGTCAAGGATTTTTTATAAGAGCGACAGGAACAGGAAATATTCAGTTTAATAATGGACAGCGTATTTTTAGGACAGAATCTTCAGGAGATGCTGTACACTACAGAACAGATCAAGCTGCTGCTGAAAATACTTCAAGTAATCAATACATCAGATTGGGTTATGAAGATCCAGAAGGCTTCCACAGACAATTGCTTTTAGGCTTTTTACCTAATCAGTTAGCAGATATTACTCATAATCCAGGTTATGACGCTTTAATGAAAGTCAATAGAGCTGACGAACTGTATTTTATAATTGATGGTCAAACAGATAATAAATATGCTATTCAAGGTGTGGATGCATTTGATGACAGTTTTGAGTTTCCGTTAGGATTATTAATCTCAGAAAGTGGAACGCATCAAATTATGATAGATGAAGTAGAAAATTTTCAGAATACAATCTATATCAAAGACAATATATTGAATACGACACATGATATAACGGATTCTAATTTTTTAATCAATTTGCCTATTGGCGAATATTATGACAGGTATTCGGTTGTTTTTACTCCTGCTGAAACTTTATCTGTAAACGAAGATGAAATCAAGAATATCAAAATATACTATAACCCAAATAAAACAATAGTATTGAACAACTTGGATAATATTCAAATAAAAAACATACAAGTATTTAATGTTTTAGGTCAAAAAATACTTCAATTAAATTCAAATATTAATCATTCAACTAAAATAGAAATTCCTTTTAACCAAACTGACGGAGTATACTTTGTTAAAGTAGAAACTGAAACAGGAGAAATTTCACAAAAAATCTTAACTCATTAATTATGAAACACTTCAGCTTAAAAATAAAATCGCTTTCACTTTTAGTATTTATATGTTTTAGTTTAAATATAAATGCTCAAGTTGGTATTGGTACTTTAACACCAGATGCATCATCAATGTTAGATTTATCTTCAACAGATAAAGGTTTACTAGCACCAAGAATGACAACAACACAACGCTTAGCAATTACAACGCCAGCCCAAGGATTATTGGTTTATGATACTACTGAAAATTCATTTTACCATCATAATGGAACCATATGGGTTAAAATTGAATCTAACGGTAGGGTTAATCATAAATTAATCCAATCTGCAGCAGATTTAGCAGATGAATTAGCAGCTGGTGGAAACGCTAAATACTTATTAGATACTGATACTTTATATGAGATTAATGGAACTATAGTATTAGCAGTACCTATTGATTTAAATAATGCGTACATCACTGGTTATGATACAAATGAAGATGTTTTGTTTTCTGCAGGAGGTACTATTTTTTCAGGTACAACAGGAGGTAGTGTAAGAAGTGTTACATTATCAGCTCCAGGAGGAACTGTTTTTAGTTTAAATGGTGCAGCAAGCAGTTCTTTTGTTTTTAGAGATTGTATTGTTGCTAATTCTGGCGCAGTAGGTACTATTGAAGGTTTTGGATTAGTTTTTGTTAGTATTGTACAATTTGTTGGTAACAGTGCAGGAGTAACCTATAATGATATCTCTGAATTATTATTAAGTAATGTTGGTTGGTTTGCTAATAATGGTGGGACCTATGAAACCTTTACAGGGACTTTTAACTTAATACAAAAACAAGGTGGTTTTTCTGAGATGAATGGTACTGCAGTTGGTATGGATGTAAGTACTTCAGGATTGAGTGTTGAGAATGGTATTTTATCAGGAGTAAGTTTTAGTGGTAATACTACTTCTGATTATGTTAATAGATATACAACAGGATCTTATCCTGGTTACAACTTTACCAACTCTTGGACAGTAGATTGTCCAGGTATACCTGTAGAATCTGATCAAGTGGCAACTGGTAATATTTATTATGATGGAACTATTACTACAGGTTTTGTTCAAAATGTAACAAATACTAGCCCATTTAATTTAACTGGTAACGCAACATTCCCAAACAATACAACTGGTGTTAACCTTTTTAGAATGTCAACTCCAACAGATAATCGAATTACTTATTTAGGTAAAAAAACTAGAACATTTCAAATTAATGCTTCTATGTCAATAAGAGGTAATACTGCTGTAGGTGAGTTCTATGCCTTCTTTATCAGAAAAAATGGAGTTACAACTTTAGTAGAATCCAACACCTTAATGAGAGTTAATAATACCGCAGATATATCAAGTAACTCTATATCTGCTACTGTCGAATTAGAACCTAATGACTATGTTGAGGTTTGGGGACAAAGACTAATAGGAGGTAGTGTGACATCAATTACGGTATTTTCATTAAACCTTTCTATCAAATAAAATAAAACAAAATATAATCAATAACTAAACAATAGAAATAACCTCAATATCTATCAAAATAAACAATCAATTCATGAAGAACAATTATCAAGTTTTAGATCCTATTTTATCTAGTAGTAATGTATCTGATCCAGAAATGTCAGATCAATTTTACATCATCAATTTATGTAACCAATTATTAATAGGTGATGGGCAAAACGAAAGCTCACTGGGATGGGTTTTAGGAGATTTAAATAACAACGGAAAAGTCAGTGAGACACTACCATTAGCAGTCTTTTATGAAGCAAAAGACTTAGTTATAGAGTGTGTTGTAAATCAAACAAAACCAAATATAGACAATATAGAAGCGTTAATCTCTGGAGATTCTAATACCATTAATAATTATAACAATAAACGTAAGTTAATGTTAGAAAAAAAAGGAGTCAACCTAGTAACTATTGAGCATACAATGCTTGATTGTGATGAAAATAATTACTTATGCAGAGATGAGTATAAAGACACAATACAATTAAAAGCAATTTTGAGTAAATATATTTAATAGCAAAATGTGTGTTTTTGTTTTTTATATTAAACCCAATTTTAAAACTATTTTAAGATTGGGTTTTTATTAATAATAAGTTTTTAACTTATAAAGTTTTTGTCAAAGATTGTATTTTACCATTTACAACAGAGATTTTAAATACTTGACCCTCATCATTATTTGTTTGATACTTTTTTAAAGTATCAAATTTTAAATCGCTTGGTAAAAATGTTGTTTTATCTGTAAATGCAAATGTTCTTAATTTTGGGTTTTTATTGACTATTTCAAAAAAATTCTGACTGTCAGCAGTTGCTTTTTTTAATTGTATAAAATCAACTGTTAAAAGTTTAAAACCTTCCTTAATTTCTTGTTTTCTTATTAAACAATCATAAACAATGGTTTCATCTGTAATCCAATAATTAATATTGGTTTTATCAGTTGGTTTATTAATATCAGTTTTAGTGTTTAAATATTTTGTGCTATTTACACTTTTAGATGCTATTTTTTCTGACGTTACATTTGTTTCAGCAATATTATCCTGTGTGTTTTCTTCAGGTAAAATTAATTTAACTGCTTTCTGACAATTCCATTCTTTAGGTAATATCAATTCATTAGTTTTACTATCAATAGCAATTATCTCGTTTGCAGTTTCAAAAACATCGTTTTTAGTTACTAAACCAGTGATGTATTTGTCGTTATCCCATTGCATAATATAACTGTTGTTATTTACCTTTTTAAAGGTGTAAATCGTGGCAGATCCATCGTTACACTGCCATTCACCATCAAATTTTGAGGGATTTTCATTACAAGATATAAAGCATAAAGCTAAAATAATTGTAGAGACTCTTAAAAACATGTTTGTTTAGTTTAAATGTTTGTAAACGCTTAATTTGTAAAGACTAAATTAAATAGATTATTTTAATTTATTAATAATAAATTATTTTGTTTCATTTTTTATTTATTTTTAGCTGAATTAAAAACACCGTTTCACCTTGCTATTAGTTGTATTAAAATGCTATTCATAGACAAAACCGTACATTTATTCGTTTTTTATATTACCAATCCATATTATTTATATATTTTTAAATCTAAGTCCAACCAAAAACCATTAAGACTTTAAATGGAGTACTCCCTAGATCAATCATTAAACCAAGCAATACATATTGCACAATCCATAGCAAAAGAGTATTCTCACAAAGAATATTCGTCAGCACATTTATTAAAAGCACTTTTACATAAAGACATAGGTATGCTTAAGTACCTAAACAGCATTGACGTTGATGGCTATTATATAGAAGAATGGGCAGAAGTAAGGTTAGAATCTTACCCGAAAACTAATAAAATACCAGAACAACCTGGTCATGATGCTTTTGTAGAAGCTATTTTTAATGAAGCCGAAACAATAAAACTAAAATTAGGTGTAGATAAAGTCAATGCACATTGTGTTTTGGCTGCATTAGCAATTCCTGGTGTAGGGTTTTCTTTTGAACAATTAAAAACGTTTCCGTTACAGGCTGAAGATGTTATAAAACACTCAAGTAAAGCGTCATCATCAAATCAAACTACAAAATCAAGTGCACAGTCAAAAACAGATCAAAATACTTCTAATAAAGTTATTAATTACACTATTAATAAAACAGATTTAGCTAAATCAAATCAGTTAGAAATAATCTCAGGAAGAGATGCCGAACTTAAAATGATTACTGAAATTTTAGGAAGACGCTCTAAACCAAATGTTATTATTTTAGGTGAGCCTGGAGTGGGTAAAACAGTCTTGTTAAACGGATTAACATACACGACTTTAAACACTAATATACCAGAGCAATTAAAAGATGCAGAAGTTTATGAGTTAGATTTTATAAGTTTAGTTTCAGGTGCTGGTTATAAAGGGGAAATAGAAGACCGATTAAAAAAAGTAATAGACCAGGTTAAAGCTCAAGATAAAGCTATATTATTAATAGATCAGCTAAACGTAATTACAGATAAGACTAACAATAATCAAGGTTTAGTAAATATTTTAAAATCAGAATTAGTTAAAGGCGAACTTACAATTATTGCTACAGCTACAAATGATGCTTTTAGGAAACATATTGAAATAGATGAAGGTTTATCTAGACAATTTGAAACTGTTACACTAGAAGAACCTTCGGCAATTGAAGCCTTAAGAATGATTGAAAACACAATATCTTATTATACAGAACACCATAATTTAGATATTGATAGTGAAACAATAACAGAAGCCATAAGATTAGCTAAACGTTATAATAAAGAAAGAAGTTTACCAGATTCGGCAATAGATTTAATAGACCGTACCATGTCTGCTGCTAAATTTATGATTCAAACCTCTGTACCAGAAATTGAAACATTAAAGGAGCGCGTTGAAGCACTTAAAGCAGAAAAACGACCAACAGATCAAGCTATAAGTGAGATAAAATGGATGTATACTCAAATGAAAGATAAACTGAGTTATCTTTTATTTACCGAGTTGGAAGAAGAAAATAAACTAGAACACATCACAACAGCAGCAAAAGGATTTAAAGAGCTTAATTCAATTTTAAAAAATCTATCAAAAGTTGCTTCTAAAGACAAGACACATATCACAAAAAATGATATTGCCTTAACCATTGCTAATAAAACAGGGATTCCAACAGGAAAACTTCAAGCAGACGAAAAAGACAGACTGCTTAATATGGAAGACCAACTTAAAAAACGAGTGATTGGTCAAGATCATGCTGTAAAAGTTATTACAGAAGCTGTTTTAGAATCTAGATCAGGATTAAGTAAACCAGGTTTGCCAATTGGATCCTTTTTCTTTTCTGGACCAACAGGAACAGGTAAAACCGAATTAGCTAAAGCATTAGCTGAATTTTTATTTCAAACCGAAACATCAATCATTAGGTTTGATATGTCAGAGTTTAAAGAAGAACATTCTGCAGCCTTATTATATGGAGCACCTCCAGGATATGTTGGTTATGAAGAAGGTGGTTTACTAGTTAATAAAATTAGACAAAAACCGTATTCTATTGTTTTGTTTGACGAAATAGAAAAAGCTCATCCATCTGTTTTTGATATCTTTTTACAAATTTTAGACGAAGGTAAATTACATGATAGATTAGGTAAGGAAGGTGATTTTTCTAACGCAGTAATATTGTTTACATCTAATATTGGAAGCGATCATATTGTAGATACTTTTAATGCAGGACAAATCCCTAAGTCTAATGATTTATTAGAAATGATGGGTAAACATTTTAGACCAGAATTTTTAGGAAGATTGACCGAGATTATTCCGTTTTCACCAATCATGGAAGACTTTATAACTAAGATTTTTAAAATTCAATTAAAAGATTTACACAAAGCACTTGATAAGCAAGAAATGACTTTGCATTTAAGTGATAAAGCAACAACACATTTAGCCAAAAAAGGATTTACACCAAAATATGGTGCAAGACCATTAAGAGGTGTTATTAGAAAAGACCTTAGATCTCCATTGTCAAAAAAAATAATTTCAGGCGAATTAACAAAAGGCGCTACTATTAAATTAGATATTGACAAAAAGGGAGCATTAACGTGGGATATATCTAATAAATAGATACCGAATAAAAAAATAGTTTTATATTTAACATAATTATTAATCTAATTTGAAACCAAAAAAATGAGTAATACTTACGGAATAGGAGGTAATGAAGTAAAATCTGATTCAGCCGAAGCTCTTCAGGAAATTCCTCAAAACAGAACACTACTTGTAGAAAAATTAACTCAAGATCAACCAATAAAACCAGAAGTTGTTAAAGGGTTAAAAACTATAGACGATGTTTTTGAGCATTATCAACCAAATGTTGAAGTAGATTTTGAAGACTCTGATGGTGTTGGGAAAAAAGAAACCTTGAAATTTAAAAATCTTGGAGACTATGGTGCTCAAGGAATTACAAGGCAAAGTAAGTTTTTAAAAGACCTAAGTACCGAAAAAGACCAGTACATTAAAATTGCAAAGCAATTAAAAACCAATAAAATACTAAAAACAGCTCTTGAAAATCCAGAAGCAAAGGAAGCTTTACTAGAATCTATTAGAGCATTATTAACAGAAATAGAAGAAAATAAATAGATTATGGCAGCCTCTCAAGATAAAGCGCAAGGATTTCAGCCAGTTGAAAACCCTTCAGAGTATTTAAAAACTAATAGCGAGAAACTAGCAAAGTATGGTGGTTTTGATTTAATGGAAGCTTGTGTAGAAGGTGTTCAAAACATGAACCCAGAACGTAAAGCAAGAAAAAAAATATTTCTAACAGAAAATGCTAAAAAAGACGAACGAGAAACATTAAAAAAAGTACTTGAAATGTGGTCTTCAGTATTGTCAGGATCGGATGATATTCCTGAAATGATTGAAGAATCACAAAAATTATCACAAGTAGCAGATGTATCTTTAAAAAAGAATTTAGGTACTGCTATTGATGCAACAAGAGACCTTGAAAGATCTTATAGATCTATGGCTCTTTTTTATAAAAATACAGAAGCAGATAAACTTAAAAACTTATCTATTGTAAATGCAGAATTAGATCAAGTTAAAGATTTAGATAATACAAGATTTATTGATGCTATTTCAGAAGAATTAAACTCATCTTTTGACCGTTTAGATTTAAGAGATAATTATGGCTTACTTGTAATACCAGGTTATTTAGGGTCTAATAAAGTTGTAGAAAAGTGGGCTAAAATCGCTTATGATAACAAAGTAATGTTAGTAACAGATTTTGCTCATTTAGACGAGCCAGATGATGTTATGGAAATGTTTGAATCAGCAAATTTAACAGGAGGAGATAATTATAGATCAAATGTAATTATGTCTTGTAACTGGCTAGTTGGTCGTGGTAAGCATGATGAAGTAGGAGAGGAGGATGACTTATTTGTACCACCAGCAGGAGCATTAGCAGGAAAAATTTATAACACATTAATGTCTCAAGTAACTGCAGGTAAAAAGTTTGGAGGTATTAATGAAATTGATGGTGTGCGTTTTGACTTAAAGAAAAGTGAAATAGCTCAGCTTGAAAAACTAGGTTTAGTACCGATGGTTAATGAGTATGGTAAAGTCATGGCTTTTTCTGCAAAAACGTTATTTAATGGAGATAACTTAGGGTTACAAACTTACTCTGTAGTACGTGTATTTGATTATGTAACTAAAGTGTTAATGGACTTCTTAAACAGACGTGCATTTGAAAACTTTAATGCAAAGACAAGAAAAGAATTAATGGGACAGATTGTTAAGTTTTTAGACAATATTACAGGACCAGACAAATTAATTGAAGATTTTTCTATTAAACGTTTTGAACAAGATCATAACCAGAAAGATCGTATCTATTTAGATGTCCACATGAAACCATATTTTCCAGCCAAAAATTTCATGATTAAGATGGATGGTCAAAAAGGAGATGATGGTAATGCTTGGGATGCTGAGTATGAACAACAATAAACAATAAAATATTAAATGAAAAAAACCCGAAGTTTATTCTTCGGTTTTTTTTGCTTAAAAACATTAATAAATAATTTTAAATTAATAGTAATCACAATGAAAAAACAATTTGCATTATTTGGCCTGTTATTAATAGCTGTTGTAGGATACTCTCAAGAAGTAGAAGAGCCATCATTTTACCTTTTAAAAGGTAATGTAATAGTAGAGGGAATGATTGGTTATAGTAATGATACAGATGCAAGATCAGGAGCAGATTTGTCTGAATATATAATTAATCCTAAAGCTGGTTATTTATTTGGTGATGATTTTGCTGTAGGTTTAGACTTATCATATCAACATTCTGAAGAAAGTGATGATGACACTGAAAAAAATATAGAAGAAACTATTACAGCAGGACTATTTTTAAGGTATTATTTTTTAGACTTAGGAAAAAGGTTTAAAGTATATGGAGAGTTGGGTGGAGACTATGTTAAATTAGAAGGTGGTTTTGAATCTAATACTCAAAAAGCAACCGGATTTCAAGTAGGTCTTAATTTAGGAGTTAATTATTTTGTCAAGGATAATATAGCAATATCATTCGTATTATCTGATGTTGCTAATTATAGATCATTAAATAATGAAGCATATTATATAGGAGATGATTTAGTTAGTGAAGAAGGTAATACAAATAGTTTAAATGTTGATTTAAATGTGTTTAAAAACTTTTTTCAAACTGCTCAGTTTGGAGTTATGTTCAAGTTTTAAAAGCATTTAATAATACTCAAATCAAAAAAAAATCCCAAGATATAAAGTCTTGGGATTTTTTTGTTTTATATAGTTTAGTGTGTCATTAATCTCCAATAAGCAAGCTGACACATTACAATCAATCATATAATAAGGTTTTTCATAATTTTGATTTAATTTTTAAATGTAATTTATTACCTTGATAGTTTAGCTCTAACATCGTTTGAATCTCTTTTTAATTTTTCATCTAAAAAATCTTGATAAGTATAATTTGGATTATCTTTTCTATTTCTAACTTTTAAATAATCTTCCCAGTAACTAAAGGAAGCAGTTAAATTTAGTTCATTTATATCTGAAGAATTAATTTTTACTTCAAGTCTTGCTTTCTCAGTCTCGTCCAACGAATAGTTTAGTAAATACAAGCGATTATTTTCTTTTTCCTCCCATAATAGTGAGGAGAATTTTCCTTTTTCTTTATCTCCAAACCTCATATATCCTGTATAGTCAGGTTCTCCTAATTTTAATTTTAACGCTGATAATAATTTTTCTGCCTGTACTTTAGAATAAATGAAAACTTGATATTTATAAATAATACTGTCTTTTTTGTTATAGTAAAAATTTATTCCGTTAACGCCTCTATTACTGTCTGGATTTTGACGACCAATAAGACTAGTATTGTTAAATATTAGTAACTCTTCTGCTTTGGTTGATATATATTCATTGTTTGTATTACCTAAGGGATATTTTTTTATTTTAGTATCTTTAGTGATTACATCATTAATTTTATCTTTATTAAGTGAGAGTTTTGTTAAATCGAAATTGGATTGTGGTATATTACTTTTTAAGATAAAGCTTCCTACAATTAATGTGAAAAAAACCTTATAATAATTTAAGTTAAGTATAGCTATATTAGTAGTCATTTTTGTTAAATTACCTTTTAGAATACAAATAAATCATTATCAAAGATTGACTCACTAAAGATTATTTTTTGTTTTATGTTTTGAAACTGTTTTGTTTTTGATAGTGTATATTTTTTTTTGTTTTCATTCCATTCAAATTGTACACCAAAAGCATTATCATAGACTTTTACAGATTTACCAAATTTATCAACAAGTGTTTGTTTTATTGATGAAAAAGTTTCTTTACCATTATCATTTACGTTAATGGTATAACCTTTTATCTTATTGTTTTCATAATATACAAAACTATCTTCGTTCATAATTATTTCATGAGAATAATCTCTACTTGGGACTATACAATAGCCATAGTCCTTAGTTCCATTTTTATCGTAATCAGTAAGGATACTGATAGGTTTATTTAACAAGTCTGTTAATTGCATTTTTTTATTAGAGCAATTCACTATTGAACTAGAACATATTATACCTCCAGAGGCAATGATAATTTTTTTTATAAATAATTTACGCTTCATTTAATCTAATCTTAAATAATACTTAATCCTTTATTTAAAGTTTTCATATGTAATTTAATATCAAATTTAACTGTATCATTTATTTCCGGATCAGCAATTTTATATTGTAAAGCAGAGCTTCCGTCTAACCTTACTAACCTTACTAATTTTCCGTATCCCATTATTTGTAATTTAAGATTTGTAGAGTTTAAAGGTAATAGTTCTAATTTTTGACTAAATAATGATGTTGCTCCATTTAAAAAATCAGCTTTACTTTTTTTTGTAAAATAAAAGGCTTTTTCTTGTAATTCCATTTTATCTTTAGATAAATCTAAAAATTTTGAAGCATTATGAGATGCTAGTACACCATGTAATTGGTAATAAAATTTTAAAACTTCATTAAAAAGATCCTTTTCTTTTATTGTTTTTAAATTAATCGAATTTTGCCAACCATTTAAAACAAAAGGTAGATTTACATTAATTTCTGTTGTTATTTTAAAAATTGGGTACTCAATTTTTTCACTTAATCCATTCCATGGTTGTTTTATTCTTGGATGAAATTTTTTACGTGTTTCTTGTAATTTACTTGTATCTCCTTCTGCAATATAAAAATCTAGAGACATGTATTCATCCTTTGTTAAAGTTTTCATCTTGTGTCGTGGAAGCATAATACCTGTAACTTTATAGCTTCCACTTTCTAAAAGTAGATGGTTTATTGGAATATCTCCTGTTACTGTTTTACTGCCAGATGTTGTTATTCCAGAATGAAATGTTAGAGGAACATCGTTAACATATATTTCTCCTGCACAACCCATGCGTCGATATATTGAATAATATGGCTTTAAATAATCTTGCATTGTATATTAATTTATATAATTTTTATCTAGTACTAACGATTCTGGGTCTGTAACTACTTCTGCAAATTCAAAAGATGGTAGATCCCAAAATCCAACAGTTGTTGTTATTTTACCGGTTATTTTAATCCCTGAAAATTTTAATGTCGGTTGGGTAAATATACCGTTTTCATCACTGTCAACAACTAATTCACCACCAAAATAGCCTTCACCTTTTAAGGCAGCTTCAAAATTTATAATAGGCTCTGTTACAGGAGATTGAGAACCTCCTAATCCTATAGTTAATACAAATTCTACTTCTACACCAAACTCTCCTTCTATAGTAGTTTTACCACTTCCTGAAATACCATTTAGAGTATCAAACTTTACAGTTTCCATTGCAAACTTTAATTTACCTACAAAGACTAAATCAAATTTTAAACCTGTACCTAAACTATCTAAGCCATCTCTAGCTTTAGATGCTAATTTTGCAACTGCAGGATTACCAGCTGATCCAACTAGAATTGCTGCAGCAATTAAATCTACTCTTGCTTCTGCTCCTATAATTGGATCAAATTGAAAGGTAATATCTCCAGCTGTAACAATTTTTTTAGAGGTATCATCTCGTTTTAAGTACCAATTAAGAGAACTAACAAACTTAGGGTAAAGTATGTTCATTGTAACAGGAATTGCTGAACTTTTAGCAATTCCAATAGCTACATTTACAGCGCTTTGAAGTACATTAACACCTTTTGAAACAGTTTGAGCAAATGGCTCTATTTTTCTTTTGAAATCTTCAGATAAATTTCTTTCACTTGTATCGCTATCCCATTTAGCTTCCAACTTAAGTCCAATTTTTATTGGGATTTTGCTTTGTTGACCAATACGATATCTAACCAATCCATCTTGTCTATTACTCTCAAATGTATCTGCATAACTACCACCAGCTACTGGCATATTAGTAGAACGAGCATTAGAGATATCCATTTCTATTTCAAGTGCAAATTTCCATTTAATATCAGGATAAGCTTTAATTATAAATGTTTCGAGAGATTTGTTTGAATAATATCTACAAGTGTTTACATGTCCTTTGTAAATAGCTGCAGAATCTATTTTGTCTTTTGTTGCTGTATTAAGTAAATTCCATTTTGGCCATATGTATTGTAATGGAGCAGGGTTTAGTTTTGATACAGTAGAGTGCACTTGAAAACTTAAACTACTACCTGAACCTTCAATTGTTTGGGTATCTGGAGATATTATGGTTATTTTATTTTCATGTTTATTGTTTTCACGATAACAATCATCGGTATTAAATCCATCAATAGTTAATGATGTGTTTTCGGGTGTACTTGGTGCGATAATTTCAAATATTAATGGATTTGCACCATGAGATTTAAAATCGAAAGTTATATCTACTCTTCTCGAATTAATATATTCAGGATCATTTTTTCTGCTAATATTATCAGGACTTTCTGAATTTAATTCTCCAAGTCCTAAACTTATTATTCTACCAGCTTCTAAGCCTCCTTGAACAAAAAAATCTTTAACAGCATCACTACGTAATTGAGAGAGTTCTTGATTGATTTCTACACTACCAATGGCACATGCATAACCTCTCATTCTAATTTGTGTACCAACATTGTCTAATAAGAAACCTAATACATTATTTGCAACTTCTTCTGCCACAGGGTTTATACTTGAGTCATTAAAATCAAATAATACACTTCGTGTTATTTGTTGAGTACTTGTTCTTGGGTTTTCTAATGCTTGTCCTTCTGCAAATATGGTAATATCTTCTGACCCTTTTTGTCCATCTGTTACTTTAGGAACAGTTGCTGTTATTTTTTCGAATTTGCATGGGTCATAACGAATAGCATTTACTTCGGCTTGATAAATTTTTGTTGGTGTAATATTGGCAGAAACATGTACTTTGTCTGTAGCTTCTTCGTATAATATTCTTAAATATCTTGCATGCGCTTCATCACCATTACCATCTAAAACTAAGTTTCCATTAGAGTCTTTTACATTGATATAAAACTCTTGTTCGTCCCACCAACTTGAAACTTTTCCCATCCAGTTGGTAGTATCACCAATGGTGTATAATGCTTCTCCGTCAACAACTCTTACATCACTTTTACTTGTAATTAATGGATCAGAACGAAGGCCTCTTCTATTATAAACTTCTACAGTAATTGTGTCTCCATTTAAACCTTCGGTGTTTAACCATAAGTATAAAAAGTCACCATATTTTATTGGGCTTTGTCTTATGTCACTACCTTCTGCTTCTGAACGCCATTCACTAGTTACAATTTGTTTTTTTGTATAACCATTGATATAAAAATCGTCTTTTACACTGTTTTCGTTTAATATTCCAGAGGTGCTTGATTCTATTAAATAAGTAAAAGAACCGCAAAGTTTCTTGGGTATGTTAAACTCCATGGATCTACCTAAGGCTCTTCTTTTAACCTCTATAGGTCTGTCTGGATCTTTCCAGAACCAATATACTGGTTCTTCGGTTATGTTTCCCAGTGATTCTTCATTTTCCCATTGAGTAACACCTAATGTAATATTAGAATCTGGTTTTATTGTTGCATTGTTTTCTGTAACAGCATAGCATGAACTATGTCCAGCAATAACACTTATTTTTTTAACTTCGGCTCCCATTATTTCTATTTTACACTAATTATTATACCTTCACCTGTATGCTTCTTATTGGTAAAATTAACCATTGGATTTAATTGTGCCTGAGTATCTTCGTCTGAATTATCCATGTTTTGTTGGCTAGGTTCTGATATTTGACCATGATTGGATATTTTTACAACTCCTGACCCTGCAATTGCGCAAATAGCTTTACTATCTTCTGTTAGTATGTTCCCTCCGTTTTTTAAAGTTACATCTTCATAAGCGCCATCCCAACCTGTTATAATTGGTTGACATGGCTTGTAACTGCTACCCGTTGGTTGTAGTTTACATTGGCCAAAGGTTTTATTTTTAAATGGTGTTCCTAACTCCATTGTTGTGCCAACTAACTTTTTACTCCCATCTTTGTCGTTCGCATACTCATTTTTATGCGAGGTAACATTTAGCATATCTGGTACAAATCCTTGTTGGCATTCACAAATTGCTCCATGTACGACTATGTGTTTTTCACTCATAATTTTCGTTTTTTATGAAAATATACTTTTCCAAAAAGGTTTCTTAGTTTTACTTTGTTGTTTTTCTAATTCTTCTTTCTTTTTTAAATATGTATCACCACTTGTTTTAGAAATTGATATTGATACATATTTTTTTTTTGTAAGTTCTAGTTCACATTCTAAAAAAGCAGATTCTGTTATATTGGTAGCTGGTTCTAAAAAATATAAAATACGCAACATACCTTTAACAGTTTGTTTTCTCTTATAAGTAGAAGCTGGAAAATGGATTTTACTTTCTAATTCATTTTTATTTCTTTTATCTAAACACTCTCCTTTTATATCTATTCTAATTTTATTAGTTTTTAAAAATGTATTTGCTTTTCTTTTTGTTTCAAATGCTACAGCTTTGGTATTTGGTACTATAGGAAAATTAATGATTTCAGGTTTTTGTTGTGTTTCTTTAATGTAGGTTGTAAAAACTTTATTAAAGTAAAGTTGAAAAAACCAATCGTTTTTTAAATAATGAAAGCAAACATCTTTGTTTGTAAGTGTTTCCTCAAATAAAGAGACATATTTTTTTGCAGTTTCACCTGAGTAATAATTTAATACTTTTGATTTATGTTTTTTCCATCTTTTTAAAATTTCATCATGATTTTTGATGTTTAACAGCTTGTTATTGTAATCTGTTTGAAGTATAAGTGGATATATAACTTCAGTACATTTTAATGCTAACTCGTCTGCAACTAAGTCTGGTTCTTTATCGTTAATAAAAACTTTAGATACTATATCTATTAATACATATCGTTCGTTAATTTCATTTTTCGGGTAGAACTTTACTCTTTTTTCATACTTAATAGTATTTTCGATATCTCCATTTTTTATAGTTTTTAATACACCATAAAATAAATCTGTTTCTTCAAATTTTCGAGATAATCTTCCTAAATATGGTTCTTTTAAAATATTTGGTTCGGGTTCATTTGGGGTTGCCCAAACTTCTTTTCCGTTTTTAATTATATAACCTTTTGGAGGTAAAATAATTTCTTGTAAAAAAGTTGGAATACGATTTTTTATTTGCTCATGAGATTCTGCTCTTTGGTTATGATATTCAATAAGTTCTTGAGTATCTAAACCATGTTGTTCTGCCACCTTATTAATGGTGTCTTTTTCTTTTATTTTATATGTTCTAAGAGTTTTAATCAATTCTCATAAATATATTAATCAATTAATGATTTTTTTTCTTTTTTAATAAACGATTGAGATAGCACTCAAAATAAGAATTCATTTTTCCTAAGTAAATACAATTATTTTCTTCAGGTGTAATATTTGCATTATCGTTGCATTCTAACTTTTTAACTTTAATGTTTTTTGAGTAAGAGCTTACAATAATTTGCTGAAACACCATATCTTTTTTATAGAAATCTATGATGATATTTTCATTTGTGTCTAAAGCATAATTTGGTATTAGTTGCTTATTAAGTTTTTTTAAAAGTTTTTTTATTTCCTTTTTTGTAAGTTCTCTTTCAGTTATTTTTTTTCTTTTACTTATAGTTTTTTTTGTATTAAAAGAATTCTTTGAATTATAGCTTTCTAAGCTATCTAATGAAACTAATTTTGAGTTTTCTGGAGGTGTAAATGTTTTATCACTAATTGTGTAACTTGAAATTATAACTTTGTTATATAAAGAATCCTCAAAGAAATCTATGGATGTTGATTGTTGAGCACTTACATTAAATGTTATTAAAAAAAATATAAATATTTGTAGCGTATTTTTCATATTCATTGTATTTAAGGTGTCATGGCGTTAATAGTAATTACTGATGTACGATCAAATTTTCCGTAGTTATCAGAATCGATAGTCACATTTAAATGTGTTTTGAAAAAATTTACATTTTGTTGCGTTTTGCTACTAATTGTAAATGAAGGTGTAATTTCAGCATACGTCGCAGGTAAAGCAGCATAAACAGTTATATTTGAGTAATATGCTAAATTTACAGCATAAAGACCTAGATAGTCTTGAGCTGCTATAAATTTTATTTGTTTGAATGATAAATCTATTTTTTTATCAACTACAAAACCAGTACTTAGTCTCTTATTTATAAACCCAACTAAGTCTAAATCTTCTCCATTTAGATTAAAAGCAAAATGATTTGCAGGATATGTGAAAATTTCTGCTTCGTCAATTAAGCTGTTTTTATATTTTACATTTCTTCTTAATCTAGAATACAATGCATTTGAAAGCGTTGGAAAACTACAACCCCAAATTTTCACATAGCCATTAGCATTTAGAGCATTTGTGAATTTAGAGGCTACTGATGGTATTTCATTTTTTCTCATGTCAATATCTACTGGGTCACTTTCATATGTATTAGCTAAAATAGGACCATTCCAATAAGCATGAGAAAATATATGAATTTCCATTAAAGATTTTGAATTTGTAGAACCAATATCACCAACAAGATTATAAATTACATCTTTTGTTATGTAGTTAGTTTTTCCTAGATTATCAAAAACATGACCTGAATAGTTTGTTTTAGTAATTTTATCATAATTAGTAACTGTTTCCGTTATTGTTCCTTCATCGTTTTCGATTTTTGTAATTGTACCAGGAAGAATATCTACTATATAAATAATTTGAATTTCTTTATCATTAGCTAAAGCGTCAATTCGCTTTTTTTCATTTAAAGCATATTTATTAAATGACCAAATGTCATGATAATCTAAACCTGAAACAAGCACATAAGTTTTAACAGGTTTAATTACTGTACTTACTCTTGTAATGGATTCAACCATACCAAAACTTACCTTAGCAGCCGCCATTACTTATAACTTTTTTGTTACTAATTAAACTTAAATCACCATCAATTGCATCTATTATTATTTTGTCTGCGTATTTATCGTATTTGCCACTAACTATCGTATTGTATTTTTTGTTTACAATAACCATGTAGTTTTTTGCTTGTCGTGTTATTGCCATAATTAAAAAAGTTTACTTTTTTCTGCACTGTTAATGTTAATTGATTTAGAACTTTGCATAGTCAAATTGTCTTCTGCACTAAAAAGGGTCATTTCATTTGCGTATTCATCAGATGTAGTGGATTGTCTGCTAAAATCACCATCAATAAGGTCTTTTCTATTTTCAGCCATCTCTGTCATGTTTCCAGATGCGTTTAATAACATATCTTTATTTGCAATTATAGATATGTTTTGTCCTGCAGACTCATCGATGTTTTCACCTGCATTTATTGAAATATTTTTTCCTGCGGAAATATTAATATTTTCTCCTGCACTAATATTGATATCTTTTAAGGCATTTATGCTTATGCTTTCTCCAGCTGTATCTATTATTAAATGATTTCCTTTTTTATCTATGATCGTAATGCTTTCTCCATTGCTAGTATCGTTTAACTCAATAGTATGACCACTACGGGTTTTAATAGCTTTAATATCGTTTTGAGAAGTTTTCCAGCTATTAGGTCTTTCATTTCCATTATACAAACTACCTAACATGTAAGGGTGTTCTGCATTATTACCTTCAAAACCAATAAGTACTTCTTCACCTGTTTCTGGTATAAAATGAAACCCTTTATCACCACCAGCATGTGGTGTTACTATACGTATCCATGGAGTCATTTCTCCTGTTGTTTTCTGCCAAGGCATTTGTACACGTATACGACCTAAGCCTTCTGGATCTGCATTTTCTAAAACTGTAGCAGTTTGCGTACCACTTTTAGGAAATGCATTGATGTTTGTATTTGGGTAAGCATCGAACTCTGCAGTAACAGCTTCAAATCTGTTTTCGTAATCGCCATTTTCGCTATTACTATGAGTAATACTTATAACCCTGTAGTTTGCACCTTCTACGTTCACTATATTTCCTAATTTTACACCAGGATTATCGCTAATACCATTCAGTTTTACCTGTTGTATTTGGATAGCTTTTTTCTGTAATTCGATACTAGAATCTAATCTTTGTTTTGCTTGTGGATCATTATATAAGTTGTGCCATACTTTTGTTTCTTTGGTAAAAATACTATCTGATTTACTAGATACAAAACCACTGTAACCACTGGCACCAGAACTAATATCTTTAGCATCTTTTTCGTGTACATCGTTTAATAAGTAATCATTAGCATAAAATTTATAATTATGTGATTGTGGTGTTAGATTTAAGTTATATTCTTTGAGATCAAAACCATAAGTTAATGTTAATTCTTCTGTTTCCGGAGCTCCAAAGATTAATTTGGAACCATTATAATAGAACCACTCGCCATATTGTGCAGCTAAACGACTAGCGTAATTGTAAGCACTTTCTCCGTTTTGAACAGAGTAGTGTAGGGTAGCGGTATTATTAGGTTGTATTTGGACTTCTAATTTAGATCTGTCATAGTCGCTAAAGGTACGGTCTAATATTTCTGACAATGATAAATCGTTATAGGAGGCATAATGTGGACCATCGTCTGCTATAAAAGTTGGACTTAATGCGGTAATGACAACTTCGTCACCAGAACTTGCTTCATGTCCTTTAATAGTTGTTATTTGTGAGACAATCCCTTTAAATTCTAAGGTTTCATAACCACTGAGAGCACCCAAAGCTGACGTTTGGATTGTTATGGTTTCTCCTAAGTAATTCTTACTAGATTCACCGAGTGCTTGAGTTAGATTTTCTAAAACATCCATACGACAAACTAGCTCTAGTCTGTGATGAGAATCGATACTTTGATGTAATTGTATTGATTTAAATGCCGAAACCTCTGTTCCTGAGATGAAGATAGTTGTGTTGCTTTGTAATGCCATAGTCTTATTGTGTTATTAAAACTGGGTTGATTTGTTATATTTTCAGGCTTTTATTACAAGCCAATATTGTTTTTTATTAAAATGTTTTAATCGATAATAGCGTTAAAATTGATCTGATTTATGATGTTTATAAGCTTTAATTGGCAGCCATTGATTATTCTTTTTTTCATACCATACTTGAATCATATGCTCTCCATCTTTAGTTTCCCAAAAGACATGTTTTATTATGATGTTTTTAACTTTATCTTTATCAAAATAGTCTTCTAAAAAACGACTTGGTCCCATAAAACCATTCCCGTTTACAATCAGCTCGTTATCGGCTATTGTTAACCTACAAGTTGCTATTGCTTTTTTATAATTAGCTTTTGATAAAAAAGGAACCGTTATCGAGTCTTGAATACAAAAATAAGAGGAATCAATAACCGTAGTTTTTGCAATGTTTACTTTTTTACTTTGTTTATTATTACATGATAAAAAGGTCAAGATTAATATATTAAATGTTAATAGAAATTTCATTTGTCTAGAAAAGCTTCAAAAGTAACACCTGGAATCATTTTGTTAACTTTAACTCTAATATCACGAATGTATCTTGTTCTGAGATCATTACCGACATTCATCAAGGCTTTAGTGTCATTGACATAAATAGGGTCGTAATAGTTTCCATTTAGTTTACCATACTCATCATTTACAGCTATTGTATGACCAAACTCATGTTTTACTGTATTTTGATTAATATTGGAAACAATTCTTCTTTTTACATCTGTATGCGCTAGATATATTTTTTTATCTGATGGATTTACTTTAGATCCAAAGTCTTCTGAAGTACCAATTTTTTTAACATTAGCAGTCCAATGCTGATCTGTTGTTACCCACTGTATGTCAAACTCTAAATTAAATTCTTTTTTGTGTAAAGAGGCGTTACTATTATTTTCGTCATGGACTAGTGCACAAAAAACAAAGTGACTTCCCCATTGTTGCCAAATAACGTTATCTGCTTTTTGGTGCCATGCTTTTTTTTCTAAATACGACCAGTTTGGTAATCCAGAAGCGACGGTCCAAATGTATTTCCATTTTTGACGGATAACGATAGTCTTTCGGCTTGGTTCAATATAGATATCGTAAGCATCTGTTTTTTTTATGTAGTTCATTTCAAAAAGTAGCGTTTAAGTCGTTGCCATAATACGGTTTGGTATGTGCGTGTTTTATTGCATACCCTATTATTGTTTATTAAAAACAATAGTACAGTCTTTAACTATATAATAGTTATACGTTGAAAGTGTTAGGTTTGGACTTGCAGAAATTACATTTTTGCTGGCCAATTATTTGTATAGGTTGTTCCTTTTACACTAATTTCTTTAGCAGAAATTACGATTCTTGTTTTTAAGGGTTGTGCACTAACAGCATCAAAATCTTCCATATAATCTAGGCAGTAGGCCTCATTAAATGTTATGGTTTTAAGGCTGGACATATTATCTCTTTTATAAAAGACAATATCACCATTTTTGGTCATGTTATGAGAGATCATCCACTCTAAAAAGTCTGTTTTATTAGTAGATTCGATCAAGATAGTTATTTGTCCTCCACGAGGTTTTTGAGATGGTCGACCTGTAGTATCAGCGCCTTGGTGAAAACCAAAGGAGCATTCTAATACATTCATTTCGTTATCATCAATATTAAGTTTTGCTAAAAATGACATAATGAATAGGTTTAAAAAATGAGAATAAAGAAATAAAGGGAGTGCATATGCAACTCCCTTTAAATTTATGAATTATTAATAATGGGAGTTATTATACCCAGTCATTAACATGTTCTCCGTTTCCTATTCCAATACCTTTAGCAGAAATAACAAAAGATTCTGACATTGGATTTTTACCAGTAGAGTCAAAGTTTTCTAGATACTTAACCATGTATCCTTCTGTAAACTTTAATTCTTTAGAAGTAGACTCGCTATCTCTTTTTAAGAATACGATAGATCCGTCTCTACGCTCAAAGTTGTTAAACATCCAGTCAGAAAGACTTGTATCTGCAGTAGACTCAACAGTTAATTTAATTTTTCCACCTCTAGTAATAGAAGATGGTCTTCCTGTTGCATCAGTTTCTTGGTGTAATTCGTAAGATGAATTTAATACGTTATACTCTTGTCCTCCTACTTTAAGTTTTGCTTTAAAAGCCATAATAATAAATATTTAATTAATAAAAAAAGTTTAAAAGCCATTAGTGGCATACCCTAAAATTATAAAACGTAATTGAATACGCCTATCTTTTTTCGTTAAAAAGTTTTTTTATTCGATAAAGTGTAGTGTTGTTGTATGTTTCTAAATTTATAGTGCTGTTTTTTAGAAGATTATCTTACTGTGAATTGATTTGTTTACGGTGTGTTTGAAAATAATATTTTAGACTGTCAAGTTAAAAGGGGAGGAAAGGGGGTGTTTAATTGTATTTGTTTTATTAGTAAAAAAAGGGATGCCTAAGCATCCCTTTTTATTTGGTTAACTATACTAACTGGTTTATACCCACTCATTAAGGTGTTCTCCATTACCAATACCAATACCTTTTGCAGATATTACAAAAGTTTCAGCCATTGGGTTTCTGCCTGTAGAATCAAAAGTTTCACGGTATTTAACCATATAACCTTCTGTAAATTTTAATTCTTTTGAAGTAGACTCGCTATCTCTTTTTAAATATACTATAGATCCATCTCTACGTTCAAAGTTGTTAAACATCCAGTCAGAAAGACTAACGTCTGCAGTAGACTCTACTGTTAATTTAATTTTACCTCCTCTTGTTACAGAAGATGGTCTTCCTGTTGCGTCTGTTTCTTGGTGTAATTCGTAAGAACAATTTAATACGTTGTACTCTTGACCTCCTACTTTAAGTTTTGCTTTAAAAGCCATAAAAAATATTTGAAAAATTAATTGCCATTATCGGCATTTTTATAAGTTACTGATTATGTTGAGTGAATAAGATTTATAAAGGTAAACAGTAATAATATCTGTTTAAGTGTGCTTGTGGTTTGTTTAAAGTGCTATGGTATGTTGATTTTAGGTCTTAAATTTTAGCCGTTTTTTTAAGCAGCACCTTGTCTTGTTTGGTGTCTTTTTAAAAAAGTTATTTTGTGTGATTTTATATTTCTGAGACATCGTATAATGACTTAAAACATTTAAAATATTTAAGACAATTAAACAGATTTTACTTAAGTACACTAGAGTTATGGATTTGTTGCACGAGGGAAGGCTTTGATTACCATTTTCTGTTTATTATTTAATAAACATTTAGATCGTTTTAATTTTACTTTAAATAGTACTATTTACAAACAAGTGCTAGTTGGGGATTTGTACACAGTATTAATGTTTTTTTGAAGTTGTCTTGATGTTTTATTATCGGGATACTCTGTATTAAGTTTTACACACAGCTATGTTTTTGCTAATTAATTAATAACAACAACAACCTAATATAAAATCTGTTAGGTTTTTTATAAGTAGGCTGACATTAGGTATACATTATGTGCGGTTTGACGCTATATGTTTAAATTATTGTGTTATGCATTACACTAAGTTATAAGTGGTTTACTTAATTTATACTATAAGCTTGCTATAAGCACGTTATAACCATGCTATAACCACGCTATAACCTACTTTGATAGGTGTCTTAAAGTTTTGTTTATTAGGTGTTTAGTTTAATTTTTGGTTTTATGGCAAAATAGACCAGAATTATCCCTTGTTATAGGTGATTTTTACGGTATTACTTTTCTAATTTATGAGGTGTTTTAATGGCTGTAAATACATGAAGTCATGTAAAGTAATTAATGAGTGATAAGTCGCAAAAGGAAAGCATAAAATATTAATGCTAATAGCAATATGTGATATACTATTAACATAAGTTTTTACGAATGTAAAATCAGGATTATTTTATTAAGGTTTTTATAGAAGTACTTTAGCTAAACTTGAGTGGGTTTTTACTTGTTTTTTACTGTGGTGCTTTGTTGAACACTGGCTTTAATTCCAACGTTCTTTAATATAATTCATATTATTATTTAATCTATCAGAAAATTTTTCTTCATTAAATTTTTCAGCTTTTTCTAATTTTTCAATAATCTTTATACACTGTTTCCAAATCTGAATTAATTCAGAAAGTTTTGGTTTTAAAGCGTTGGCATTATCTGGTGTAAAATGAACAGTTTTATTCCTCAAGTTAAAAAGACTTACAATTTCGTTCAAATGAATTTTATTTTCTTTTAATTCATCTTTGAAGATATATATAACTCTTTCGATTATTCTCGCTTTTGAAATCCTTGTATAACTGAAATTGTCAATTTTATTTGTTTGATTTAAAAAAAGCAAATGTCTATTAATTAAAGTCTCAAAGAAAAAACCTAAATTGTTAATGTGTCCTAATATTTCTATGTTTGTAATTCTATGACTTAACTTGAAATTATAACTTCCATTTTCAGCTTCTATTTGTGACTTTTCCCAAGCTTGAAACATTAACTTCGATGTTTCTTCTGTCAAAACATTTGGAATTTACGCTTGTAAAAGTTCAACAGGATTTTCAGGAACATCTAAAAAATCTGTCATTTCTCTATCTTTTATAGAAGGTTCAATTTTATGTATTTTTTGAGAGAATAATATTCCTGCATATTCATAAGATAATGCAATATGTATATAATTAAATGACTCTTGAAGAAAGAATGAAGCTCCAGATTCAAGTTTCGAATAAATTTCAATATCGTGTTTCTCGTTCATTTTTTCGCTTGTGTAACGGTTAGTATAAGTAACGTAGGACAGTTGATAAGCGATACGTTTCGGTTTTGTACTAAGCCAAATATAATATTTTACTTTTATGTTGAAAATGCTAAATTTTATATTTGGCGACTTTATAAATAAATACAGACCTTTCGGCAAGCCTAAACTGTCCTATGTTTTTTATACATTGTTAGCCACTGGCTTTATTCTATTTTAGAAGCTAATTAGATTTTCTTCTATTATTTAAATTCTCGATTATTTTTAGTGCAACATCTTTGGATGATAAATAATTTTGGCCTGTGATTAAATTTCCATCGACTTCAACGTGAGAATTATTTCGTGGGGAAAATTTAAAAATAGCTCCTCTATCTTCTAATGTTTTCTGTATTAGAAATGGGAAATGTGTGAAATATTCTGCGTCCTTTTTTTCGAAGGAATCGGGATATCCACTGACTACTTTATTCTTAAATAAATAGTTGCCATCTTTAGTTTTTAGATTTACAACTCCCGCTGTTCCGTGACAAACCGAAGATATAATTCCGTTGTGTTGCTCATAAATAGTCATTGCTATTTTTTGAATTTCAGCATTTTCAGGAACTCCAAACATTGCAGCACCGCCACCTATATAATGTACGGCTTTATAATTCTTAGTAATGATCTCATTAGGTTTATTTGTGTTTTTTAAAGCATACATAAAGTCAGAATTATATAAATATTTCATCGCTAATTCGTCCGATGTGTCAATATATGAAAGAGGGATTGTTCCTCCTTTTGGACTTACAAAATCCACAGTAAAACCTGCCTTTTTAAAAGTATCATAGGCATTTATTAGTTCAGAGAAGCTATTTCCTGTAGAAATATCAGAATTTCCATAATATGCTGCATTTGATACTATAAATAGAATCTTATCAGGGACTGTTTTACTATTATTTTCATCTTTTGTTGCGGCTTTACTTATAATTTTCCATTTATTCTCTATCTTTTTTAAAAGTAACAAGTCTATATATCTTGAATTATTATCAGGGAATAGTACTTCAACCTTCGCAGTAGCAATTGTATTGTTATAGTCCATTGATATAATGTTTCCAATTCTACCATTAAATTCGCCTTGTTTTTTATTTTCATACCAGCTTTGGTATTTTTTAATAGGAACTATCCATAATTTTTCTTCTTTGTTATCCAAAAAGAGGTTTGCTTCAGGATAAAATGCTTTTTCAATAAGTTCAGGTTGATTGTAAGATGTACCATTTACATAATTTAAAATTGTAGTTTCAATTTTAGATTCTTCTGTTTGGGCAAAAACTATATTGCTTAAAATTAGAAATCCGATTAATAAAAGAAATTGTTTCATAAGTATTATTGTTAATTAATTTAAACACAATAATACTCTTAATACTTACTGAAATAGTTACGGAATTATATTCTAATATTCCTATTGTATAAATCAGGAATTTAATATGTCAATTATTGTTTCGTGTATTTAGCTGGTGTTGTGTTTGTTATCTTTTTAAATGCTGTGTAAAACGTACTGTTAGAATTGTAGCCACATTTTTCAGCAATTATTTCAATTTTAAGGTTCGGCTCGGTGTTTAAAAGAATTTTAGCTTCTTCAATTCTATATTCATTGATAAATTGAGAAAAACTTTTGTTTAAATCATTATTTAATAATTGCGACAATAACTGTGGACGAATATTAATCTTTTTAGCTAATATAGGTAATGTCAGATTAGGATTTTTAAACAATTCTTGCTCTTTTAAAGTAGATTCAAGTTTGCTTAACAGTCGGTTGACTTCATCTTTTTCTATCTGATTGTTGGCATACTTTTCTTTTTTTAATGGTATTACAAACTCTTTTTTTCTTTTATAAAAAAGAAGTAATCCGGATAAATAAAATACAAAAGAGAATAAAAATGCTCCTAAAATATAAGAGGTGTAACTTGCTGTATAATATGCTAACCAAATAATAAATACACCAAAAAATACACTTAAAGACCAGACTTCATTATAGTTCAATTTTTTATTTTTAGTTAACATATTTCTAAAAGTAGTTTTTAATAAAAGTGCAGATAATAGAATATATGTTAGCCATTGATAATCAATTACTCTATAAATATAATTAACCCAAAGGTCTATGTTTTTTTGATATGGATATAAAAAACCTACACTCAAAGTAATTATAAGTAATACAGAGCTTTGAAAATAAAATGACTTGTTTGATTTCTCGTGTTGAAAGGTTTTAGATTTAATATAGAAGTATAAAAATGGACCAATAAAAAAACAAGCCGACAAACCAATTTGTAAATATGTTTTTGAGAGTTCAGGATTAAAATAAAAAAATAAGGATTTCCAAACTCGAATGCTCAAAACTACGAGTAGTCCACCTAAAAAATAATTAGATTTATTTATAGGCTTCGAAAAAAATAAAAAATAGATACTTAATACAACACTATTAAAAGCACCTAAAGCACTAAAGAAAAATATTAATTTGTTATCTAAATTCAATTTGTTTTCGTAATTTTTGTATTATACTGATATAGGTTGACTCTTTTTAGTTAATATTTAGAGGTTCAAAAGTTTTTTTTAGCCGTTTTAGAATACAAAAAAAAAGTTTGAACTAGGTTTGTTCTTAAATTGTAAGTTCAGGTAAATTTACATTATTTTTTCGGTACGACTTGTATTTGATGTTTGGATTGAGATGGACTTCAGCAGGTTTTCTGAGATCCAGGCTAAAATGTGTTCTTAAATTGTTATAAATATAGACTGCTTGTTGTGTCATTTTTTGTGCTAATTGAGTGTTTTTAATGGTTTGTTTTAATCCATATTCATATTTAAGCGTTCTATTAATGCGTTCAGCAACAGCGTTTTCATAAGGGTCGTATTGTTCAGTCATACTCATTGTTATTCCGTTACTTTCGGCAAATTCTGTGTATTTGGGATTGCAATATTGAAACCCTCTGTCGGAATGATGAATAAGCTTTTGCTTAGGATATTTTCTGTTTTTAATAGCCATAGCAAGCGCCTCTTTACAAAGCGATGTTCTCATATGGTTATCGAGTTTATATCCCATTATTTGTTTAGAATAGGCGTCTGTGACTAAAGCTAGATAGTTGTGTCCATTTTCTGTTTTAATGTATGTTATATCGCTAACCCAAAGTTGTTCTGGTCGAGTAGGAACGTGGTCTTTTACCAGGTTCATATATTTTTTGTACATATGGTTTGAGTTTGTCGTTGTGATGTAATTTTTAGTTTTAGGAATCAAAAGATTATTTAGTCTGAGGAATCGATAGAACTTGTCTCTACCAATTTTAATGTCAGCGTTTATAAAGTCCTGTTTTAGTTCTTTATGTAGCTTAATACCAACGGTTTTCGAGCCTACTTTTTTACGGTAGTCCTTAACCATTTTGATTAGTTTTTGATGGTCTACTTCTTGTTTCTGTTGGGTTTTGAGTCTTTTGTAGAAGGCTTGTTTAGATAACCCAAAACATCCATAGAGCCATTTTCTTTTATACGCTGTTTTTTCTTTAGCTCTATCTCTTT
Source organism: Olleya sp. ITB9 (assembly GCF_001315805.1). NCBI lineage: Bacteria > Pseudomonadati > Bacteroidota > Flavobacteriia > Flavobacteriales > Flavobacteriaceae > Olleya > Olleya sp. ITB9. The sequence goes on along the minus strand of NZ_BCBW01000018.1, from coordinate 50,181 downwards.
TGCTAATGTTTTGGGCAATGACTTTTTTGACATATCGACGCCTGTAATGAGTTCCATATCAGCAATAATATCTTGTTGGAAGTCTTTTTGAAACTCAAGTTCTTCAATTTTTTCCTTTAACTTTTTAATTTCATCGTTTTTACTCATACCCGTATTTTGTTGTACTAAGGTACTGTATTTTCTTAACCAATAGGAAATAGTTGTTCTGGGAACGTCGTATTTTTTGGAAGCTTGGTTGTTTGAAATCTGCCCATTTAAGATTTGGTCAACGACTAAAAGTTTGGTTTCTAAAGTGGCTTTTTGGTAGCTTTTTTTTCACCAGTGTTCATTTTGTGTTTTCATAAGTGACTGTAATTAATTGTTTGATTTTTAGTCAACCTATTTCAGGAAAGTTCATTTTTCAAATGTTTGCTAACGTGATTGTGTATGATTTCGTTGCGTGTTTAAGCACTAAAGTTAGCAAATAAATCACAGATAGAAAGTCCGCGAGGACTTTCGTAAGTAGGCTATAACCAGCAATGAATTATACACATTGTTGTGCAACGTATTTTTATATTTTCTTTATAATCCAATTCGGTATTTTTTCAATTCGGAATATTATTATTAGTGTCAAAATCGTTTTTAGAATATAATTCGCTATCGCAAAATCAGGTAATTCAATTTCTTCATTTCCATTCATGCTCGAAATAAATTTAGAACAGTATTCAACTAGATCAGGAATTAGATAAATCAATTTCGCTAACCAAATAATTCCGACTGTCAATAAAATCACTTTTGTCAGAGATTCAGCGTTCAGTTCCGTTTTTATTTCATTGTCCGCTTTTATTAGTTTTTTAGCAATCCATTCCGCTTTCACGAATAGAAATATTGAAACGACAATATTCGCTATTGTCAGAAATGTTCCAGTAAAAAAGAATTTGTCAATCGGTTCACTCAACAATTCGTCAAATCGAGCCATAGTAGCAGTTCCGTAAACTGAAAAAAAGTAAGAACCAAAATGGTCAAAAATTTTCGTGAATAAATATATTCCAGCTATTCTAATTGTAAGAGCTGTTAAAATTCGGTTTGTCATTAACTTTCGGTTTTGGTCATATGTTGCACAACGGTCTTGGCTATGGTTTCGTTGCGGAATGGTTCGGAAGAACTATTCCGCCGTAAACCAAAGTTAGCAAACACGCAGGAATTTCCGTGAGGAAATTCCGCTGCAATGAACTATAGCCGTTGTTGTGTGTAGGTTTTTTTATTATTTAATAATTTAGTTATTTTTTCCGCTTTTCCATAATCCGCATCGTTCAGCCATATTTTTAAATTCCGATTTTCTTTTTTCAGAATTAAGTTTGCTTTGGTTTTGAATTTTCCACCATTTGCGCTTCCAGTTAAAAAGTCGACGATTATGCTTAAAATTGAAATCAGCCAATTTGTTCGTTCCGCATTTAGTTCCGCACTTTTTATTTCAGCGTATGAGTAAGTTCCGTTATTTTTCGGTTCCGTACTGTCGACGATATCAATTCGTCCGTATTCAGAATAAATTTCAATTCCGGTTTGTTTCTCAATTCAACTGTTTCTATCATTCAGCGTTCTGATTTTTAACTTACACACAACGTGTTTGTATATGGTTTGTTGCGTGGTTTAGCACGTAATTTAGTAAATAAAAACCGAATAGAAAATCCGCTAGGATTTTCGTAAGTAGGCTAGAACTAGCAATAAATTATATACGGCTTAAGTTAGCATTTTAATAAAAGCATTAAATTTAAGACATATAAAATAGAAAGCACAAAAGAGAGGAATAAGGTTAATATATACGCAGAGACTACAGATCTCGTCAACATTGAAAATCCCCTCTCTTTTACTACCCAGATTTCGTACAGTTCTATGAGGCTTTTAGACCTCGATTTTAAGTCGTTGAAACTCGCGTAGCTTGTCCTTTCAAAAAACATTTTGTTATGAATAAAGATATAAAATATTTTGGAATAGACATCAGTCATTTAGTTTTTGATGTCACAGATTCAGAAGGTAATTATTACCAGTTTAAAAACAGTATTTCTGGATTTAAAAAGTTCGTAAAATTGTTAGATTTTAATAGTCATTGTGTAATGGAAGCTACGGGATATTATCATTATCAATTAGCTTATTATTTACAAGAAGAAGGTATTAAAGTTTCGGTAGAGAATCCCTTAGCAGTAAAACGATTTATACAAATGAAGTTGTCTAAAATAAAGACAGATAAAAGTGACTCAAAGTTGATTTGTGAATATGCCAAAGATGTAAAATTAAAGCTTTGGAAAGGCAACTCAAAGCATCAATTAGAATGTCTTCAAATGACCAGACTCCTTGGTGTGTATACAAAACAAAGCACAATGCTAAAAAATAAACTACATGGCGAAGCTGTTTTAGGCAATCCAAGTAAAGTAGTAGTTAGCTCTTTAAAACGTAGTTTAAAACAGGTTGAGAAAGAGCTAAAAATGATAGAAGATAAATTGTTAGCTTTAGTAAAAGAAGTGCATCAAGATGTTTTAACACGCTTAAAAAGTATTCCAGGAATTGGTCCCAAAACATCATTAATGTTAGTGGTTTTGACCGATGGATTTGATCGTTTTACAAGCGGAAGTGAATTGTGTAGTTACGCAGGTTTAACACCAGTGATCCGTCAAAGTGGGAGTAGTGTAAAAGGACGTCCTAGAATTAGTAAAATAGGGAATCAAAAGCTTCGAAATTTATTATTTATGTGCAGTTTTAATGCCTGTAAATATAACTATGCTTGCAAAGCAATATATGATCGATTAGTAGCCAAAGGGAAGAGCAAAAAACTAGCATTAATAGCTGTTTGTAATAAGCTATTAAAACAAGCTTTTGCAATAGCAAAATCAGGACTAACTTATGATAATAATTATAGAAGTGTTTTATTGAAAAATTAATGAGTTTTTACTTGTTTTTTACCACAGTACTTTGTTGTATGTAGTGTTTTATTCTACGTACGCAATATTTTCTCCTATTTTATATCTCAATTGATGCTTTTTTAATTCAGGTTCTTGACTTATTGTTCCTCCATTTAGATTGACTTTAAAAGCTCCAAATACTAATACTTTTTGATTTTTTTTATCAATAATAATTTTCTCAGCATTCACAAATTCAAATACACTAGTTTTTAGATTAGCATTTCCAATAAGAGTAATCGTTTTTTTATCAGAGTCAAGTTTGACTAATTCATCTGCAGAATAGGTTAATTCATTTTCGCTTTTTATTTCTTCTTGCGCATAGCTACTCATTCCTAGCGCAAAAATTAGACCTACTGTAATAAATATTTTTTTCATAATTCTATTATTTTAATGTTCAAATTGTGTTTTCATAATTCGTTGCTCACATTACATACAACGGTTTGGTATAAGAATAGTTGCGGGTTTGCGTGCGAGGAATTTCCGCAGGAAATTCAGATGTAGCAAACACGCAACTACCTTTGTTTAAGCACTAAACCGCAATTATTTTTATACATTGTTAGCTTTTAGTGCTTTTTCGTCCGTTTGTTTTTTTCGTTAATATACTATTTTTCAATCGGCTTTTAAATTCCGCATTTTATGTTTTATTCAGCTCGATTTTCATTCCGCAAACTTGCTCATATTCCGTAATGTTTTTAATTCAGATTTTGAGTGAGTAATTCCGCAACTTTCTAAATTCCGAGTTTCTAATTCAGTTTCCGATTCCGCAAACGAGCTAAAAAGTCAGACGCAATTCAATTCAGAGTTTGAGTGATAATTCAACTCAATATTCCGTATTTTATTTTCAAATTCCGCTTTAAATGACTTTTAATTTAAACCCGAAATTTGCGGTTTTGCAACGACCTTCAGCATTAAAGCTAACGTTGTTGTATAAGATTAGTTGCGTGATTTAAGCACTAAAGTTAGCAAATAAATCACAGATAGAAAGTCCGCAAGGACTTTCGTAAGTAGGCTAGAACTAGCAATTAATTTTATACGGTGTTGTGTGCAGGCTTTTTCCAGTATTTATGTCTTAAATATAATCCAATTCCGAAAATTCCCAAAGCAAAAGAAATTAAAAAACCGAATCTTGAATGAGATTTCGATTCGTTAAAATCATAAAGTATATTTCCATTTTTATCAGCTATTTGGAAAACGGTTGGCTTATATTCCTCTTTTTCACTTTCTTTAATCCACACAGTTACTATTTCCGATTTTTTTAATTGATTTTCTAACTTTTCAAATCTTTCGTTGTATCTACTGTAACCTATGTTTTTCATAAGAACATAAAAACTATGAGTTGAATTCAGAGTGAATTTCAGTTCAGATTTAACACTTTTCGAGCCTCTTGAACTTTCTACTTCAGTATAATGAGTATTTAGATTTTCAATTTTTCCGTTTTGCTCTATTAGTGAACTTTTAAAGGTGAAAAGAGTTGATGCGAAAAAGTAAAAAGCACAGATAATAGAAGTGATTCCAACAAATAATCCTTTTTCAGCGTAATAAGTTTTATCCATTTATTTTTTCAGCGTAATATTTTGTTCAGCTTGCACACAACTGGTTATATGACAACTAATATAGTTGTTTTTGGGGTTATATTTCCCGTTATGACAACTTTTAGTAACTTATATCAAATAAGTTTCATTTTATTAAAGCTGTTTTATTAATAAGCTAAACTACAATAATGTACTTGGAGGTACAATACGTATTACTACGTATTTTTATTAAAAAACAATAGTACAGTCTTTAACTATATAATAGTTATATGTTGAAAGCGTTAGATTTAAACTTGCAGAAATTACATTTTTGCTGGCCAATTATTTGTATAGGTTGTTCCTTTTACACTAATTTCTTTAGCAGAAATTATAACTCTTGTTTTTAAGGGTTGTGCGCTAACAGCATCAAAATCTTCCATATAATCTAAGCAATATGCTTCGTTAAATGTTATAGTTTTAAGGCTGGACATATTATCTCTTTTGTAAAAGATAATATCACCATTTTTGGTCATGTTATGAGAGATCATCCACTCTAAAAAGTCTGTTTTATTAGTAGATTCGATCAAGATAGTTATTTGTCCTCCACGAGGTTTTTGAGATGGTCGACCTGTAGTATCAGCGCCTTGGTGAAAACCAAAGGAGCATTCTAATACATTCATTTCGTTATCATCAATATTAAGTTTTGCTAAAAATGACATAATGAATTAATAGGTTTAAAAAATGAGAATAAAGAAATAAAGGGAGTTGCATACGCAACTCCCTTTAAATTGATAAAATATTAATAATGTGAGTTGTTATACCCAGTCATTAGTGTGTTCTCCATTACCTATACCAATACCTTTAGCAGATATTACAAAAGATTCTGACATTGGATTTTTACCTGTAGAGTCAAAGTTTTCTAGATACTTAACCATGTATCCTTCTGTAAACTTTAATTCTTTAGAAGTAGACTCGCTATCTCTTTTTAAGAATACGATAGATCCGTCTTTACGCTCAAAATTGTTAAACATCCAGTCAGAAAGACTTGTGTCTGCAGTAGACTCAACAGTTAATTTAATTTTTCCACCTCTAGTAATAGAAGATGGTCTTCCTGTTGCATCAGTTTCTTGGTGTAATTCGTAAGATGAATTTAATACGTTGTACTCTTGTCCTCCTACTTTAAGTTTTGCTTTAAAAGCCATAATAATAAGTATTTAATTAATAAAAAAGTTTAAAAGCCATTAGTGGCATACTGTAAAGCTATTAATGCAAATGAACAAGATAGCTTTTTTTCGGTAAAATGCCTTTTTATTAGTTAAACCGTAGTTGGGTAACTTTTAGTTAACATTAGTACGTTGACATACAATGACATAATCTTCTTTTATGTCGTTATTTAATACTGTTTTTGAGAAGTTAATATGTCTTAAAGAGGATATCCAAGTCGGTTTTTTGTAAAAAATCCAACCATTTGGTTCTTTAGTGTTTTGATCTAAGTAATCTATTTGGCTTTCAGGATGTCTTTCATTGTAATCATTAATAAAAAAATAAAATAATTTACCAAACTCCATATTTTCTGGAGCTTTAACCCTGAAGTTAGTTATATCAGGTAAGTTTTCATTTTTCTTAAATTCAAAACTTATAACTAATGGGTTTTGAAGTTCTTTTTTTGTAGGTTCTTTTACATCAACTTCTAATGGGTAAAACCAGTTTTTGTATTCAGGAACAGGTATTAGTAATGAAAATTCATATAATTTATATACCATAAAAGGGAAAATAAATGGTATTGATGCAGCTAGAAAGGTGTAGTTAATACCTTCTCTAAAATTTGTTACGACATTTAAAAAAGCAAATAACCCAATTAGTGTAATAGCTATAGTAAATAAAAATTCTGAAAAGTAATCAGATTTATCTTCAGATAGAGCTGGAAAAAATTTTCTTAATATATATAGGTGTAATAAACCTAAAATTAGAAATACAATTTGCATCCCTATAAAACTATTTACAGCTGTGTCGTTTAAAATTTTACTAGAACTAATAAATCCCACTAAACCAAAAGTGATTAATATAAATATGGCATATAGTATAGATTGTTTTTTTTGTTTTGAAAATGTTTTTCTTATTTTGGTAAATAGCATCATTATTATAGAGCCTACTATAAATAGCAAAATACTAATTTTAAAAGCGTTACCGTTTAATAAACTTGAAAGAGAACCCATTTTTTTCTTTATTATAGTGTTGTTGAAATCCCTAAAGAGGAACTGTTATTGTTGTCCAATAAAAATTTTGAAGGACCTTTAACTTGATATTTTGTAGTTACATCCAGCTCTAAAGGTAAAAAATAACTGTAAAATACCTTTAAAAAATTTGAAATTCCCTTGTTTGAAATGTAACTATCTATTTCGTTTTTATCTTTTAACCAAATAGTAACCTCTAAATTTAAGTATGATATAGGGTTGTCAATATTATCTAAAACAGCATTTATGCCTAGTTTTAGGTCTGTATCTTTATGATTAGATTTAAAACTGTTGTTTTCGTATTTTTTTTGAAACGTGACGTCTGTTTTAAGTATTTTTTCTAAACTTAATCTTGTTAATTCTAGGTTACCAGCTATTTTAAAGCAATGTGGTAGTAGTTTGACAAGTTTTAGTAAATATGCTTTTGGCATATCTTGATTAAGGTTCCAGAAGTCTATTAAGTAATCATCTTTTAAACTATAAAAGTTATTTAATAGTATGCGTTCGTTTTTTTCAATATTTAATCTTTGTTCAAAAAATTCGTTTTCAATAGGAGAGAAGAAAGATCTTGCATCTGCTTCTTCTTTTTTTGTTTTAATTCTGTTTGATGAAAACGAGTTTGATCGATTGTTTTTTTGAGTATGAAAAAAACCTTCTGGTAAATAATCATAAAGACCACTTCTAGATATATCCATGCTTAATAAGTTGTCTTCAAGCTTGGATACATCTATATTTAGTAAATCACGTCTGTATGGTCTTTGAAAAGTACTTTTATTATTGACAATTATGTGTTCAGACTTTAGGTCTGTACGCTCTTGTACTTCTGCAATTAAAACTTCAGTTTTTAAGTTTTGATATACAGATAATAATTCACTAAAAATATCTTTTATTTGGGACGTATTCATTGTAATAAGGACTTAGTTTTCTGGTAATAGTCGTCCTGCTGCAACAAATTTTGTTTTCCAGTATTTATCATTTAAGTTACTTATTTGAACACCGTTTTTTCCGTTAGCATCCAAATTACTTGTAGAATGAACAAACATACCATTATAAAGGTATAATCCAACATGGTTTAAAGCGTCATTATCTTTACCAACACCTGTAAAAAAGATTAGGTCTCCTTCAAAAAGCGCTTCTTTTTGTTTAAACTCGTCTATAAAGTCTGATTCATATTGTTCTCTGGCAGTTCTTTCAATTCTTACATCGTAAATTTTAGAGGCAATTAATTGTGTAAAAGAGGAGCAGTCGATCCCTTTTTTTGTAACTCCAGCATATTTGTAAGTTACATTATCCCATTCTTCAATTAGATTGTATAACTCTACATTTGTTAGATCTAATGGGTCAACATTCAAAATTTCTGCATATTTTTTTTGTACTTCTGTAATCTCAAAAGTATCAGTTCCTATAGCTGGTTCAGGTTCTGGCTCTTTATAGTCAACAACAGGTTCATCTTTTCCTGTTTTTCCTTTACGATGTAGTTTTTCTAATTTTTTAAGTTCTTTAGAATAAGCTTTATCTTTTTTACGTAATTCTTTCTCTATTGATGCAATTCGTTCGGCTTCTTCTTTTTCTGCGATTTTTTCTAATTTTTTAGCTTCTCTAGCAGCCACTTTACGATTGTAAAGTTCTTTTTTTGTAGGTTCCAGTTTTACTTCTTTAGCTTCAATTTTTTTAGTCCCTTTGACATCAATTAAAAAGATTTCATGTTCAAATTCCTTCTTTTCAATGATTATAGCATATTGACCTTCTGGTAGCCTGTTGGTGAAGATAAATTTACCTTCAGCATCTGTAGCTTCAGTGTATTCAGTATCTTTAATCGTTACGATAGCGCCTTCTATAGGAGTCGATAATTGCTCGTCAAAAACAACGCCTTCAAAAAATATTTCTTGAGCATTACTTACTAAACACAATAAGATTAAAAATGGAGTTAAAAGTAGTTTTTTCATTTAACTAAGTATTATTTTTTTGGTTATTTTATTATTGAAAAATTTGATTTATAAAAGTAGATAAAAAAAATATCGTAGACTTCATATATCGACAAAATACATTAAAATAAGTATGAAATGAATTTAATTTTAAAAGTAATAAAATTATATTTAATTTCAGCTTTTTTATTTGAATGATACACTTATCTTAGTACTGTAACAATATTTAATGAACAACAATTACTATAAATTACCGATAAACGCCGAATCGCTTATTAAAAGCAGAATTCATCAAACCTGTGGATTGTCAGATTCCATAGCTAATAATATTCATTTAATAGCAACATCCTACTTTGGAGAGTGTACTTTTGATGATAGTTATGGATGCTCTATTTGGAATATAGATTTTGATAATTTAAAAAGCACCAACAAATTAAAGTCTTTAATTGAAGAGTCTTTAATAGACTCGTTAAAAATTCATGAAAAAAGATTAACTCATGTAAGAGTTTCAGTAAGAATTAAACAAGAAGAATTAAATCTAAACGAACAAAGTAATAGGATTAAAAAAAGAGTAGATATTAACGTTAAAGGGAAAATTAAAAAAATTGATGAAGATTTTTCTTATATCGAACACTTTTTTATCGGACCATTATCATATTAAACAGTAAATGAATAATACCAAAGAACAGATTAAAAATAGGATGCTTAAAAAGGCAGCAACACTTTGGGGTGTTCCTGCTAATGAGATAGAGATGTCCTTTGACCCATTGGTGGCTTTGTTAATAAGTGCTTGCGCTAGTGAAATTGAAAAAATTAGTGGAGAAATAAACGAGTCTCAAACTAGGATTACAGAAAAAATAATCCAGTTAATGACGCCAGAAACTATTTATGGTCCAAAACCGGCTCATGCAGTTATGGTAAGTCATCCAATTGATGCTAAAGCAATAGTTATGCCTGAAACCTTATTTTATTACAAAAAAAAGGTTACACAAAAAAAGACAACCCAAAATTTTAAAAATTTATACTTTACGCCAGTATCAGAGTCTACTTTGATTGATGCAAAGATAGATTATATAGCAGCAGGCAAAACCATAAAACAAATTGAGGGTAAAAATGACGACCTAGTTTTGCATGACTCTGGATCTAGAAACAGCTTGCCAAACTCTACATTATATATAGGTTTGTCTAGTGATTTAGAAGTTTTAGACTTAAATGATGTTTCTTTTTATTTTGAATTATTAGATTTAGATGACAAAGCATTATTTTATCACCATTTAAAATTTGCCGAATGGTACGTGGATGGTAAAAAAATTAATACAGAATCAGGTTTTATAACTAATCAAAAAAGTGCAGCACTGGATTTAGATGCTATTTTTGAAGATGCACCTAATAAAACCAACAATATTGTACAACAGGCTTGTAAATTTTATGATAAACATTTTGTTAAGATTCAGCCTAATAAGCAAAATCCAACATTTAGCGACTCAAAATTTGAAGAATTAGAACATGTAATATCTGAAAACAAAGTAAAAATTGCAGATAACGTTAAGTGGATTAAAATTGTATTTCCAAGAGTCATTTCTAACGCTACATTGTCTAATATATTTGTGACTGTAAATGCATTTCCTGTTTTAAATAGAGAAATTAATAATTTTTCATACAGACTAAAAGAGTTTATTAGTATTGTACCAATTAAAACAGATGATTTGTTTTTAGATGTTAATAGTATATCCAATACTAGTGGAAAAGAATATAAGCCACAAAGTAAAGACAATTCTTACGAAGAAAAAGGAACTTATATTACAAGAACAGAAAATGTAGGTAAATTAGGTTACAGAAAAGCTAAAGAGTATGTTGTTTATCTTTTAGAGTTATTAAAAGATGAAAGTGCGTCTTTCTCTATGTTTAATAACGATTTTTTACAAGCTAACCTTAAGGAGCTAAATCAACTAATAGCGCGCTTAGAAAAAAAGGTGTCAGAAATAACAAATGATGTTTCAGAAACCACATACTTAAGTCTTAAACCAATAAAACCTAAAGAGTCTTTAATAGTGGAATACTGGACAACAAATGGTGCACAGGCAAATAATATAAAAACAGGTAGCGAACTAGAAATATATAAAGGAATAGGGATAAGACAAAAAAGTAGTAAGTTGTTGTCTCCAACCTTTGGAGGTAAGGACCATCTTACTATGGAAGAGCGTTTAAACGCCTACAGACGCTCTTTATTATCAAGAGACAGAATTGTAACTAAAGAAGATGTTAAGGCGTTATGTTATGAGATATATAATGATAAAATTGTTGATGTAAAAATTAAAAAAAGTTATATAAAAGATATAGCATTAAACAAAGGATTAGTAAATTGTATCGAAATTGAACTTTTAGCCAACCCAGAAAACAATACAAATGTAGAAGAATGGGAGGCTTTAAATAGTAATTTATTGTTATTTTTGGAAAATCATTCGGTAAGTGTTTTTCCTTACAAAATCAAAATATCTTAAAAATTATAATCATGTCAGAAAAAAATATTACACATTATCACATGGATAAAATGGTAAAATATTTATTCATTTTTGTATTTTTAATTTCAGCATCAGTATTAGGCTATCATTATAATAATCAATCAGGATGTAATATTGTAGTTTTTGAAACCGAGGCTCAAAATTTTACAGTAAAAGAAGCCATTATATTTAATGATAAAACAATTGATGCTGAAAAATGGCAATGGGATTTTGGAGATAATACCTCTTCGTTTCAAAAAAATCCTGCACATTATTTTGAAAAACCAGGTAGCTATGATGTACAACTTATAGTAAATGGTAAATGTACTGCTATACAAACAGTCCAGATAAATGAAGCTATTAAAATTGTTGATTCTACAAAATTTCCTGTTTTTAACTTACCAGAATCTATTAGAGCAGGAGAAAAACTAGTGTTAAATGATGAAACTGAAAACGCTAGCGCATGGGAATGGCGTTTTGGTGAAAGTCCAAATGTAGATGATAATAACAAAATAGCAAGTTATGTTTATAAAGAGCCAGGTTTGTATACTATCAAGCTTGTTGTAAATAATGAGTATGATTATATTTCTAAAAAGAAAATTAAAGTATTAGAACCAGAAAAAGGCGTTTCTATTTTGGATCAAGAATTACCAAGTGTTAAACCAATAAAAAATTGGAATGTAAAGGATTATCCAATTGGTTATAAATCAGGAGATGATGACGATAAGCCAGAAGATGTTAAGCCAATGACTGCACCTAATATTACAGATAAAAACTTTTCTAGAATGTTAATTCAGGTCTCTAACGGAACCAAAACAGCTTTAGATTTTAAGATGTATTTCTGTGGTGATATAAACAAAACAGTAGTAGTAAATAAAAGTACAATGTCATTTTCTGTTTTATGTCAAAAAATAGCAAACAAAAACATTAAAATTAAATCTCTAGAGTTAGATAAGCAAAAAGGGACCAATTGTATTGAAAATGTATCTTTAATATATAAAAGAACCATTTTTTAATAAAGTTTTACCCAAATAATATAATATAAAATGAAAGCAGAACACACACATCATAAAATCAATTGGGTTGATGGCATGAAGATTAATAAAAATCATTTTATTGGTATGGAAAATGCCATGATGAGTGCCTTGCATAATAGTAATGCTAATAATGTTACACCAGTAAATTTTGGTTTGTTACCGTCAAGTAGTTTGGCTCAAAACTCTATTGATTTAGTAATGTCAATGGATGGCCAATCAACAATTCATGTTGAAGTAAATACATGTAGAGCTATAACATTAGGTGGTTTTGAAATTAATATAACAGAACATACAAAAACACTATTAGAGCAGTCTGGTCAAATACTTAAACATCAATACGATCTTGATACTAATGATCTAGAATGGTTTATAGTATTATATGTTAATCCGTTTAATAAAATTCCTGTTGGAGACGCGGATCCGCAAGAAGATCCACCACGCCATCCTTTTGTGTTATCAGATTATAAAATAGATATCATTCCAAAAAATGAATCCTCTGACAATGAAATGGGATTATATCATATTACCATTGGTAAGGTTGAAATGGTAGGAGAGACACCTACATTAGTAGAGGATTTTATACCACCATGTCGATCAATTCAAAGTCATCCTGATTTAAAATTTACATATTCTGAGATTGGTGCTTTTCTAAATCAAATGGAGCATTTTTCAATGCATATTGTTCAAAAAATATATCAAAAAAAGCAAACTAATGACCTTGCGCATATGGTTTTGCATTTAGCTCAAAAAACAGGCGAATATCTAAATGCAATAATACCAGAATTTAGACTGAAAGATAAATATGAAGCTCCTGTAGCCATGTTAACAAAATTAGTAAGTTTATCTAGAGTTATTAAAAGTGCCTTAGACGTCTATGTAGGAACAGGTAAAGAAGAACTTTTAAATTACTTAACCGATTGGTGTGATTTAAATCAAGGTGCATTTGAAAACGTTTTAATAGAAATGATAGAACTAGACTATGTTCATACTAATATTAATGAATCATTATATAAAACTTCTGCATTTACTAGATTAATGTTATCCTTGTATAAAAAATTAAATGAGTTAGATTATATTGGAAAAAAATCAGATTCTAATATATTTGTAAAAGAAGAAGTTGTAGATAATACAGAAGTTAAAAGTAGAAGAAGCTTTTTATTAGATTAATCAACCATAATTATGTCCATATAAATAATGAAACCAAAAAATAGTAAAGAAAGAAGAAATAGCTTTTTAAAATTCCTTTTAATTTTTTTAGTAACCGTAGGTACAATAGTTGGTGCTGTATATTTTAATTTTCAAATTTCTAATAAAGAAAATGAAGTTTTAAAAGAACAAGCCTCTTTGGTTAAAGAAGAACTTAAATTTCAGGCCAGTTTTGCTAACAAAATGGAAGAAGTTTCGGTAATAATAGACTCTTTAACAGCTCCTGGAGCTACAGTTTCTTTTGATAATGCAGAAATTGGAAAAAGATTATCAGAACTTCAGAATTCGATTCCTAAAAAAGATTCTACTCAAAATTATGATCTTTATGAAAACATAGTTAGTACATTTATGAAGCTTCAAAAAGCTCAAAATAGATTAATTAAGGTTAGAGAAACAGAGCAAAAAATTGATGAATATGAATTAAAACTTGAAGAATGCTTTGAAAGTGTTAAAGACCTACAAAGAGATGTTCAGTTTTACAGCAGAAATAATTAGATATTAAAATTATCATAAGTTTAAAAGCCTGATTACTTAAATAGTAGTAATCAGGCTTTTTTTGTGCTAGAGTAATAAGCTAATAATTATTGGCTTATCTTGCAGCGTTTTATTTGTAGTTAATGCAAATAGAAAAAGTAAACTATAAATATGGAAAGAAGTCTTAAAGCAGAAGATAAAATTGCACAAATAAATAAAGTAGTACAGGCCTATTTTGATAATAATTCAAACATCGATTGGATACCAGCAAAACAAATTATGCCTGAATTAGTTAAGGTAGGAGTATTTGCAAAGGATCAAAAAAAAGGATTACCACTTCGAAAAGTTTTACGTGATTTAGATCAAAAAAATGCTTTAGACACAATACCGTTACTACATGTAGAGCGAACGGATAAAGCAATTTACTGGTATTTTCTAAAAGAAGGAGCTAAATTTCCTGAGAATACAGCTATAAGTACTGTGTCTAAAAAAGAAAAAGCTAAAACCATAAGAGAAAACACAGATGAGTTTTATATTATAAACCTTTGTGATGAAATTTTAAAACAAAAAGCCTCACGTAAGCATACTTTTTCATGGTTATTTGGAGACTTACACAAAAAAGGGAAAACAAGGACTTTACTACCCTTAGCAGCATTTTATGAAGATTTAAATTTGGTTATAGAATTTGCAGATAATAAAAATAAAACAGAAGCACAACAAGTAAAACTTGAAGCATTAACAGCAAGTGGTGTGACTAGAGGTGTTCAGATAGAAAAGTATAATAAGAGGAGAAAAGACATGTTAGCAAAAAAAGCTATCAATTTATCTGTAATTGATTATTCTTTATTTGAAACGAATAATAAAAACAGACTAGTTCGTAACAAAACTGAAGATGTTATTGTGTTAAAAAAAATATTGAAAAAATATCTTTAGAATATTATTTTCAATTTTACTGATTTTTAGTCAATTAGGTTTATAGCAATATTGCTTGTATAGTTTAATTTCCCTTTATAATTTAACCATACAATGTTGTATATTGCTATATGCTTAAATTGAAAATTCTATCTTTTAGAAAAGTAATTAAAACCTTGATATTTATAGGTTTATGTTTTTTTTGTGATAATTTGCTATCTCAAAACTTACCACCTATACAATATTTTTCTCCCAAACATTACAAAGCCGAAAATCAAAATTGGGCACTTTCACAAAGTGATGATAAACATATTTATGTAGCAAACTCAAAAGGACTTTTAGAGTTTAATGGTGCAGAATGGACCTTGTATCCTTCGTCTAATAAAACTATATTAAGATCTGTAAAGGTTTTTAAAGATAAGATTTATACAGGTAGTTATATGCAATTTGGTTTTTGGTCAAAAACCCCTAAAGGCGCATTAAGTTATACTTCACTTTCGGATAAAATAAAAGATAAGTTATTAGAAGATGAGCAGTTTTGGAAAATCACCAATCTAGATAATTGGTTGCTGTTTCAGTCTTTAAATAGGATTTACGTTTATAATTTAAAAACTAAAACATTTAAAATATTGTCCTCAGACGCTGGTATTATTAAGATGTTTAAAGTTAATAATACTATTTATTATCAGGATAGAGCAAAAGGGATTTTAAAGTTAGAAAATGGTGAGCCCACTGTTGTTGGTGGTAGTACTTTTTTTAATCAAAAAGTGATTTCTGGTTTATACCTTTTGGATAATAACTTAATGGTTGTAACCCAAAATAATGGAATTTATAAAGTTAGTAGTAATGTAATTTCAGTTTGGTCTCAAAAATTAAATCAAAAATTATTAAAGTATTCAATCTATAGCAGTATTAAAACTAAGGATAATAGTTTGCTATTGGGTACCATTAGTAATGGTTTAATTAAAGTAAATTCTGATGGAGTTATAAAACAACATATAAATCAGATCAATGGGTTAGGTAATAATACCGTATTATCATTATTTCAAGATTTGGATGATAATTTATGGTTGGGTTTAGATAATGGTATTAATTTTATCAATAGCAATTCTCCTTTCAAGATATTTAATGATGACGAAGGAGCTTTAGGTGCAGTTTACGCTTCAATTGTTTATGATGATATCTTATATCTAGGTACAAATCAAGGATTATTTTATAAAAAAGAAAATCAAACTAAATTTTCTCCAGTTGATAACACTAAAGGACAAGTTTGGGTTTTAAAAATTATTAATAACCAATTATTTTGTGGCCACAATTCGGGTACTTTTTTAGTAAAAAAGGATCAAGTTGAAAAAATTTCAAGTATAGATGGAACTTGGGACTTAAAAACAATTAAAGGCAAATCTAATTTATTACTTCAGGGTAATTATAATGGATTAAATGTTTTAGAGAATAAAGAAGGTACTTGGCAATTAAGAAATAAAATTGAAGGTTTTGATAATTCATCCAGATTTTTTGTAATGCCAAAGACTAATCAAATTTTTGTTAGTCATGAGTATAAAGGTGTTTTTAAATTAGAAGTTGATGCTGACTTACAAAAAGTTTTAAAAGTTTCAAAGGTCAAAAATTTAGAAAAAGGTTTGTTCTCTTCGTTAGTAGAGTACAATGGGATTTTATACTATGCTTCGGATCAGGGGATTTATAAAAAATCAGCAACTGATACTAATTTTATTAAAGACCCGCTATTAACTAGTTTGTATGATGTCCAAGGATATTCATCAGGTAAATTAATAACAGACCAAGCAACTAATTCATTATGGATTATTACTCAAAAAGGCATTAACTATATTAGTCCAGGTAAATTAAGTAAGGTTCCTAAAGTATCATTTATACCTTTGCCTAGTGCTTTAAGAGAGGGAATTTCTGGTTATGAAAGTATATTTAGTGTAAAACCCGACACTTTTTTATTTGGAACTTCAAAAGGTTATATTCTAATTGATGTTACTCAAATTTTAGCAAAAGATTACCATGTTTCTATAAATGCTATTAATAAATCACCTCTAGGGAACACTAAAAACTTAATAGACTTAAACCAAGACGTTATTTTAAATAATAAAGAGAATAACCTAGATATTGGCTACAGTATAGCTGAGTTTGATAAGTATTTAGAAGCAGAATATTCTCATAAATTAGAAGGTTTATATGATTCTTGGAGCGATTGGACCACACAGTCAAATGTCTTATATAAAAACTTATCCTATGGAGAGTATAATTTTAAAGTTAGAGCCAGAGTAGGAGAGCAAGTAGTGCCAAATCAAGCTTCTTTTAAATTTACAATCCAAAAGCCTTGGTATATATCAAATTTAATGATTGTAGTGTATGTGTTATTTGGGGTGTTAATCGTTATATTAATCAATTTCCTTTATAAACAGTATTACAAAAAACAAAAACAAAAATTAGTAATTAAAGCAAACCGTGAGTTAGAACTTAAAGATTTTGAGACAAAACAACAGTTAATGGCTTTAAATAACGAAAAACTTAGACAAGAAATTGAAAATAAAAATCGAGAATTAGCAATTTCTACAATGAGTTTGATTAAAAAGAATGAATTTTTAAATACTATTAAATCTGAGCTTAATGAGAAGGTAAGCGATTCTAATTTAAAATCAGTTATTAGAATTATTGATAAAAATATTAATAATAAAGACGATTGGAATTTATTTGAGGAGGCTTTTAATAACGCAGATAAAGATTTTCTAAAAAAGGTAAAGTCTAAACATGCAACACTAACTCCAAACGATTTAAGATTGTGTGCATATCTTAGATTAAACTTATCTTCTAAAGAGATTGCTCCACTACTTAACATTTCTCCAAGAAGTGTAGAAGTTAAGCGATATCGTTTGCGTAAAAAAATGAATTTAGAGCATAATGTTAATCTAACAGACTATATTCTTAGTATTTAAACACCATACATTTGCTTATTTTACCTATACATAACCTATACAAACCTTGATTTACAACGTTTTAGTAGTGTAAATATAGTGTCATTAAATAAACGTTAACGCTTTATAGATATAAGATTAACAAGTTTTATTGTGATTTTTTTTGTCATGTATGTTTTTTGTAGCGGTTAATTTTGTCAAATTATCATTATATCTCAATAATTTTGATAAAAGCACAAAAACTTTATCATATGAAAAAAACTATTTTCTCATTTCTACTAATATTATTTACTCTATTTGTTTCCGCTCAAGAGTATACAATATCCGGAAATGTTACTGGTCTTCAGGATGGTTTTCCCATTCCTACCGTTAACATTATAGTAAAAAACACCTCCAATGGTGTGACCTCAGATTTTGACGGAAACTATAGTATTAATAATGTTCAAAAAAATGCAACTTTAGTATTCTCTTATGTAGGATACAAAACAAAAGAAGTTGTAATTACTAATGGTAACACATTAAATGTACAATTAACTGAAGACATTGAAGCTTTAGAAGAAGTTGTCGTAATTGGTTATGGTACTCAAAAACGTAAAGAAGTAACAGGAGCTGTAGCTACTGTTTCAAGTGAAACTATTGAAGCTTTAAAACCTACACGTATAGAGCAAGCTTTACAAGGTCAAGTAGCAGGTGTTAATATAACAGCTCAATCTGGTGCTCCAGGAAGTGCTTCAGATATTAGAATTAGAGGTATTTCTACTAATGGAGATAATAAACCTTTAATTTTAGTTGATGGAAACGTCATTGAAGACTTAAGTGTAATTAATCCAAATGATATTGAAAGTTATACTGTTTTAAAAGATGCTACAGCTGGTATTTATGGTGTAAGAGCAGCAAATGGTGTTATTTTAATTACTACTAAAACTGGTCGTAAAAATAAGTCAATGACATTTAGTTATGATTCTTACGTAGGGTTTCAGCAGACAACTAGAAAAATACCTTTATTAAACGCGACAGAATATGCTTTAATTAAAAATGAAGCTGCAACAGCAAGTGGTGACGACTTAATATTTTCAGATGTTTATGGTTTAAATAGAGGTACAGATTGGCAAGATGAAATTTTTCAAACAGCACCAATTTTTAGTAATGCATTAACTGCTAGTGGTGGTACTGAAAAATCTACTTATTCATTTGGAGCGTCATTATTAACTCAAGACGGAATAATTGGAGGAAGTAAAGCTAATTTTACAAGATATACGACTCGTGCTAATTACGGTTTAGAAATTATTGAAGATTTAAACTTTAAAGCTAACTTAATTTATACAGGTACAATTAGAAAAGCATTGTCAGAAGGTGGTTTAGGTTCGGTTTTATTTAATGCTGTCAACTTTGCTCCGACTGACACTCCAAGAGACGAAAATGGAGAATATACTTCGTCAGAGGGTTATCCAATAGAAGTTGTTAATCCATTAAAACAAATAGAAAATACTTATAATAGGACTAAAGTAGATAAGATTAGTGGTGTATTTGGCTTAAATTATAAATTTTTGAATGGTTTTTCAGCTGAAACAAATTATCAATGGAACTATTCTGAAGTTAGAACAAGAGGACTTAATCCTCTAGTAGAGTATGGTAATGGTTCTGTATTTGACAATACTAGTAATCTTCAATTTACTGAAGGGATATCTTTTTTTAGAGATTATACTTTTGATGCTTTTATTAATTATGAAACGTCCCTTAATGATGATACACATAATATAAAAGCAACTTTAGGTACCTCAGTTTTTAAAACAACAGGAGATTATTATTTAGCAATTGGAGACGGTATGCCAATTAATACTGCTTTTAGTGATGCAGATATTAATGATGCAACCACAATTACGGACCCTTATTCACAAATTAGTAACCGTTTTTACGACTCTAGATTATTATCTTATTTTGGTAGATTACAATACAATTATAAAGGGAAGTATTTGTTTTCAGCAGTAGTAAGACGTGATGGTTCTACTGCATTTGGGCCTGAAAATAAGTTTGGTGTTTTCCCTTCTGGATCTGTTGGCTGGGTTGTTTCAGATGAAGATTTTTTATCAAAAAATAATACAATCAACTTTTTAAAACTTAGAAGCTCTTATGGAATTTTGGGTAATGACAGGATCCCAGCATTTGCATTTGAATCTCTGTTAGATGGAGAAGGAGTCTATGTTTTTGAAGATCAATTAGCTTTGGGTAATGCTATAGGTCGTATTTCAAACCCAGAAGTTAAATGGGAAGAACAAAAAGCATTTGATATTGGATTTGAAACTAGACTATTTAATAACAAAATTGATATTTCTGCAGATTATTTTAATCGCAAAACCGAAAACCTATTACTTCAAGTAGAAAGTTCTGCTATTTTAGGTGTTGCAGCTCCAGGTTCAGGTAATCCAATTGTAAATGCAGGAACAGTTCAAAACAGCGGATTAGAATTTCAGATTAGTTATAAAGAGCAATTATCCGATGATTTTAAATTTAATATTAGTTATAATTTTGCAACTCTTAAAAATGAAGTTCTACAAGTAGATAATAGTATAGGTTATGTAACTGGTGGAAGTTTCGGTATTGGACAACTACCGCCTTCAAGAATGCAAGAAGGGCAACCAATAGGTGTATTTTATGGATTACAGACTGATGGAGTATTTCAATCACAAGAAGAGGTTGATGCACATCCGTCCCAATTAGCTTTGGGTGCAAATGCTGAAGCTGGAGATTTACGTTTTGTAGATGTTAATCAAGATGGTGTTATAGACGATAGTGATAGAACATTTATTGGAGATCCAATTCCAGATGTAACTATGGGATTAAATATTACATTTGATTATAAAAACTTTGATTTTCAATCTTATTTCTTTGCATCAATAGGTAATGATATAGTAAGGAATTATGACCGTAATAGTTCCAAAACAAATTTAACATCATATGTATTAGACAGATGGACAGGTCCAGGAAGTACTAATAGTGATCCTAGAGTAACAAATAGTGCAACTTCTAATAGTGTTTTTTCTGATTACTTTGTAGAAGATGGATCATTTTTAAGAGCTCAAAACATGCAATTGGGCTATACCTTTGATAAAAATAAAATGGATAGTATAGGGTTAGATAACATCAGATTATATGTGTCTGTTAGTAATGTTTTTACACTGACTAAATATAGAGGTTTTGATCCAACGACTTCAAATGGAGCACCAATTGGAGGAGGTATAGATTATGGGTTTTATCCAAATCCAAGAACATTTTTAATCGGAACAAACGTAAAATTTTAAGACATGAAAAATATAAAATATACAATACTATTTATAGCTACAGTTATGATGACTGTGTCTTGTAGTGACGATTTTGTTGATGTCGAATCACAAAATGAAAGTTCAGAAAATTATTTTAATTCAGAACAAGATTATCAAGATGCCTTAATAGGTGCTTATGACTTATTACAGTCCACTTATTTAAATGTTATGTTAGGAGAAATTGCTTCAGATAATACTTTGGCAGGAGGGGAAAGCGCAACTGATGTGCCAGGTTTTCAACAAATTGATGATATGATTCATACTCCCAATAACGAACAACTAAGGTCTATTTGGGGTTGGATGTTTGCAGGTGTTAATCGTGCAAATTACATTTTAGAATTTCAAAATAAAACTGATTTTCCAGGTAAAGAAAACGTATTAGCTCAAGCTAGATTTTTAAGAGCATATTATTATTTTGAATTAGTAAAATGGTTTGGTGATGTGCCATTAATTGTAGATCAACGTTTCTTATTTGGAGATCAATTTGAAGTTGACAGAACACCAAAAGAAAATGTTTACGCTCAAATCGAGTTAGATTTAATGTATGCTTCAGATAATTTACCTTATATGCAATCTCAAATAGGACGTATAACCAAAGGTGCAGCACAAGCACTATTGGGTAAAGTCTATTTATATCAAGAAAAATTTGGTGATGCAGCTTTAGTATTAGAAGACCTAATTACTTCAGGTCCTTATGATTTAGTAGCAGATTATTCAACCATTTTTGAAAATGATAATGAAAATAATATCGAATCTGTTTTTGAAGTGCAATATTCAGATTTAGAAGGTGCAGGTTTTGCTTGTTTACAATGTAGTGAAGGTAATGTCGCTGTAGGTTTTAATGGTATTCGAAACTATAATGGTCCAGAGTTTGATTCTGGTTTTAGTTTTAACGTTCCAACTCAAGAGGTCGTAGATCAGTTTGAAAGTGATGATCCAAGAATTGATACAGCAATATTAGATATAGAAGCTTGGTCAGCATCAACAGGAGCTACATATGGTACAGGATATGAGCACACAGGATATTATAATAGAAAATATATTGCGCGTCAAGGAGATTCAAATATTGGAGACCAAAACTTGACTAATCCTAATAACTATAGAGCTATTCGTTATGCAGATGTTTTATTAATGGCTGCTGAAGCTTTAAACAGAGGATCTATTGCAGACGATAGAGCTCAAAATTATCTTAATTTAGTTAGGCAACGTGCTTTTGGAGATATGGATCATAATATAACTTCAACAGGAAGTACATTAACTCAAGCTATTTATCATGAGCGTCGTGTAGAGTTAGTAGGAGAAGGACATCACTTTTTTGATTTAGTAAGAACAGGTCGTGCTGCTTCAGAAATAGATGGTTTTGTAACAGGAAAAAATGAAATATTTCCTATTCCTCAAATCGAAATAGAATTAACAGGTAATCGCTGGGCACAAAACCCTGGTTATTAAAAAGTATATAAATTAAAAACTCAATAGAATATGAAAAATTTCAAATACATTCTTAGTTTATTCATGATTATTTCAGCCTTTATTGGTTGTGAAAAAGATGATGACTTACCAGATGTTAGTGCTCTACCAGCACCAACAAATGTAGCAGCAGTAGTAACAATTACTCAAGATAATTCAGGAGTAGTTACAATTACACCTACAGGAGAAAATGTAGCTAAATTCAGAGTTAATTATGGTGATGGTTCTGGTACAGATTCAGGCGAATTAAATCCTGGAGAAAGTACACAACATACCTATGCAGAAGGTACCTATGAAATAGTTATTGCTGCTTCTGGTATTAACGGAAAAACAACTACAGTAGCTCAAACAATTGTGGTGTCTTTTCAAGCTCCTGAAAACCTATTAGTAACAATCGAGAATGATTTAGGAGTATCTAGACAAGTTAATGTAATAGCTACTGCAGATTTCGCAATATCTTATGATGTAGATTTTGGGGATGTTGCAGGTACAGTTATTACTAATACCATTGGTGAAACAACCTCTTTTGTATACGATGCTGCAGGTGTTTACACCATAACAGTCACAGCAAGTAGTGGTGCAATTGAAACCATATCATATACAGAGGATTTTGAAGTCACAGAAATTTTAGCACCTTTAGTAGCAGCACCAACTGCTCCTGCTAGACAACCTGAAGATGTTATTTCAATTTATTCAGGTGCTTATGCAAACATTGCAGGAACAGATTTTTATCCAAATTGGGGACAACAAACAACATTTGAAGAGGTTGATGTCGCTGGTGATTTAGCTATTAAATATGGTAATTTAAATTATCAAGGTATTCAATACGGAGAAGAAGTAGACGCGTCTGCAATGGAAATGTTACACATTGACATATGGACTCCTGATGCAACCCAAGTAGAAATTTATCCTATAAGTGTTGCTTCAGGTGAGCAACAGGTTACTAAATTATTAGAATCAAACCAGTGGAATAGTTTTGATATTCCGTTGTCAGATTTTACAGACCAAGGTTTAAGTATAAATGATTTACATCAGTTTAAATTTGTAGGTTCAGGAACTTTATTTTTAGATAATATTTATTTCTATAAAGAACTGGAGGTTTCTACATTACCAAGTTTGCCTGTGGATTTTGAATCTTCTAGTTTAGTTTATGAATGGACAGGTTTTGGTGATGCTAGTTTTGGACCAATTCCTGCATCAGTAGTTTCAAATCCTGATGCTTCAGGTATTAATACAAGTGCAAATGTTGTACAAATTGAAAAAACTGCTGGAGCGCAAGTTTGGGCAGGTGCATCAATGGATTTAGACGGAGCAGTAGACTTTACTAACGGTACAACTATGTACATGAAAGTTTGGTCTCCAGTAGCTGGATCTACCATTAGATTTAAAATGGAAGATTCAAACTCTACTCCAGATGCTAACGGTAATCCAACAGTTGTTGTAGAGGTAGATGCAGTTTCAACTGTAACAAATGCTTGGGAGGTTTTAGCTTTTGATTTGACAACATGGGCAGGATTTACTACAACTGCGTCTTATGACAGGGTTGTGATTTTTCCAAACTTTAATACTGGAGGAAATGGAGAAATCTTTTACTTTGATGATATCCAGTTAACTAATACAACAAACAATAATCAAATACCAGTTAATTTTGAAAACTCAAATTTAACTTACACTTGGACTGGATTTGGTGACGCAGGATTTGGACCAATTCCAGCTGCTGTCATTACTAATCCAGATGCTTCAGGAATAAATACTAGTGCAAATGTTTTAGAATTAATTAAAACTGCTGGAGCGCAAGTTTGGGCAGGTGCATCAATGGATTTAGATGGAGCAGTGGATTTCTCAAACGGAACAACTGTTAAAATGAAAGTTTGGTCTTCAACAGCAGGTGCAACTTTCAGATTTAAATTAGAAGACTCATCTTCAACTCCAGATGCAAATGGAAATCCAACTATTGTAGTCGAAGTAGACGCTGTATCAACTGTAACAAATGGTTGGGAAGAGCTTACTTTCGATTTAACAACAGGAGTTGGATTTAGTGCTTCAGAGTCGTATGATACTATTGTTATTTTTCCAAATTTTGGAGCTAATGGTAATGATGATGCATATTACTTTGATGATATAATGCTAACAAACTAAAATAGAGTTACAATGAAAAAAAGAATAACATATAATTTTAGTCTACTAGTCTTAATGTTGACGGTTATTTTTGCTTGTCAAGAAGAAGATCAAACATTTGGAGAGATAGTAGCGCCAAGTAACCTTGTTGTTACGGCAACAATTGTTGGTCAAGATGCCTCTAACCCTAATGGAGATGGTAGTGGACTGGTACATTTTAATGCAACAGCAGACAATGCTTTAAGTTATAAGTATAATTTTGGAACAAGTCAATTAAATGCACCTTCAGGTTCAACTTCATTTACATTTTCAGATTTAGGAGTTAACACATACACTGTAGCTGTAGTCGCTTATGGTACAGCTGGTGTATCTACAACAAGTACGATTGAAGTAGAAGTTTTAGCTACTTATTCTCCTCCTGCAGATTTATTAGATGCTTTAGTTGGTGATGGTTCTAAAACTTGGAGGATTAAATCCGAAAAAAATGGACACTTTGGTTTAGGTCCTGTTGGCGGAACCGTAGCAGCAGAATGGTATGGAGCAGCTCCAGGAGAAAAATCGGCAACTGGAATGTATGACGATCGTTTTATTTTTAACGAAGATGGTACATTTACCCACATTGTTAATAGTACCAACGATGATCCTGCTACTGATACTTCAGGAACTATTTTTGGACGTGATCCATTAGTTAATGAGTTAGGTCCACACAGTGAAACACCAAATGGAGCAGACATTGAAAATTATCCTTACCAAGATTATTCTGAAACATGGGTAATCACAGCTCCAGGAGGAGTTGAAACCATTAATATATCTAATTTAGGTTTTATTGGATATTATACAGGTGGTAATCATAGATATGAAATTTTTGCGCGTGACATTCCTAATGAGTTAACTATAAGAACTACTGACGGAAATAGCGAATTTGATTGGTGGTTTATAATAACTTCAGAAGAAGAAGGTGCTTCAAACGAACTTCAAACTATATATAATACTTTAGCTTGGTCAGATGAGTTTGATGTAGATGGAGCCCCAAATTCAGCAAATTGGACCTATGATTTAGGAACAGGAGATAATGGTTGGGGAAACAATGAGTTACAAACTTATACTAACAGCTCAGAGAATGTTATTGTAGAAGGTGGTAATTTAAAAATTACAGCTAAAGCTGAAAATGGTTCTTATACTTCAACTAGAATTAAATCTCAAAATTTATTTCAGTTCACCTATGGTAGAGTAGAGGTTAGAGCTAAATTACCAGTAGCACAAGGGACTTGGCCTGCAATATGGATGTTAGGATCTAATTTTGAAACTGTTGGATGGCCAAATTCTGGAGAGATTGATATTATGGAACAAACAGGTCAAGATAAAAACACAACTTTAGGTACTTTACATTATCCAGGTATGTCAGGTGGTAATGCAAATGGTGGATCTACTACAGTGCCAACATCTACATCAGAATTCCATAATTATACTGTAGAATGGACACCAGATGTAATAAAAATAGCAGTTGATAATGAGGTGTTTCATACAGTCATTAACTCAGACGCATTACCTTTTAACGATAATTTCTTTTTCATTTTAAATGTAGCAATGGGAGGAAGCCTAGGAGGAGATATTGATCCTGCATTTACAGAAGATTCAATGGAAATTGATTATATAAGACTTTATCAATAATTATGAAATTTAATAAATATATTATTTTAGTCATAGCAGGTCTTCTCATTTTTTCTTGTAAAGAAAACAATGGGAAAGACTTAGCTATAAAAGACGCTAATACATCACAACAGGCTTCAGATATTGAAGATAAAGTTTCAGAATTACTGTCTAAAATGACCCTTGAAGAAAAAATAGGTCAAATGAATCAGTATAACGGATTTTGGGACGTTACTGGACCAGTTCCTGAAAATGGTGATCAAGCCAAAAAATATGAGCATTTACGTAAAGGTTATGTAGGATCAATGCTTAATGTTAGAGGAGTTAAAGATGTTAAAGCAGTTCAAAAAATAGCAGTTGAAGAAACGCGTTTAGGTATTCCTTTAATTATTGGCTTTGATGTTATTCATGGTTATGAAACCTTAAGTCCAATACCATTAGCTGAGTCTGCAAGTTGGGACTTAGAAGCTATCAAAAAATCAGCAGAAGTAGCTGCTAAAGAAGCCTCTGCAGCTGGAATAAACTGGACATTTGCACCAATGGTTGATGTTTCAAGAGACGCGCGTTGGGGACGTGTAATGGAAGGTGCAGGAGAGGATACTTATCTAGGGTCAAAAATTGCAGTTGCCAGAGTTAAAGGGTTTCAAAGTGATGATTTGTCAACACATTATTCAATAGCTGCTTGTGCAAAACATTTTGCGGCTTATGGTTTTGCAGAAGCTGGTCGTGATTACAATACTGCAGATGTAGGTACTTCAACTTTAAACAATATAATTTTCCCGCCTTTTAAAGCTGCTAAAGACGCTGGTGTAAGGACGTTTATGAACTCGTTTAACGAACTTAACGGGATTCCTGCAACTGGAGATAAATATTTACAACGTGATATTTTAAAAAAACAATGGGAATTTGATGGTTTTGTTGTTTCAGATTGGGGATCAATAACAGAAATGATTGCTCATGGTTACGCTAAAGATGGTAAGCATGCAGCAGAACTTGCTGTTAATGCTGGTTCTGATATGGATATGGAATCTTATTTATATGTTGAAGAATTAGCTAATTTAGTAAATGAAGGCAAAGTAGATCCTAAACTTATTGATGATGCTGCACGTCGTATTTTACGCGTAAAATTTGAATTAGGTCTTTTTGAAGATCCTTATAAATATTTGGATGAAAGTAGAGAAAAGGAAGTTATAGGGAGTCAGACTATTCATGATGCGGTTTTAGATATGGCCAAAAAGTCTATAGTATTACTAAAAAATGAAAATAAACTTTTACCACTAAAAAAGGAAGGACAAAAAATTGCTTTAATTGGTGACTTGGCTGCAGATAAGACCAGTCCTTTGGGTAGCTGGCGTATAGCTGCAAAAGACGAAACTGCTGTGTCTGTTTTAGAAGGTTTAAATAAATATACAGGTAATACTGTTTCTTATGCAAAAGGAGCAGATGTTTCTATTGGTAAAAATGAGTTTGCGTTTGAAGTAAAAATTAATACTACAGATACTTCGGGATTTGATAAAGCTATTCAAACAGCAAAACAAGCTGATGTTGTTGTGATGGTTTTAGGAGAACATGGTTTTCAAAGTGGAGAAGGTAGAAGTAGAACAGATTTAGGTTTACCAGGTGTTCAGCAAGAGCTTTTAGAAGCTATTTATAAAGTCAATAAAAACATTGTACTAGTTTTAAATAATGGAAGACCTTTAGCTATTAATTGGGCAGATAAAAACATTCCTGCAATTGTTGAGGCTTGGCAATTAGGTACCCAAAGCGGTAATGCTATAGCCCAAGTGTTGTATGGTGATTATAACCCTAGTGGTAAATTACCAATGACATTTCCAAGACATGTAGGTCAAGTACCAATTTATTAC
This sequence comes from Olleya sp. ITB9, assembly GCF_001315805.1. NCBI lineage: Bacteria > Pseudomonadati > Bacteroidota > Flavobacteriia > Flavobacteriales > Flavobacteriaceae > Olleya > Olleya sp. ITB9. The sequence continues at coordinate 22,083 of NZ_BCBW01000018.1, read as the reverse complement.
AATTATAAAAACACAGGTCGTCCAACCTTACCAGCAAAAGATATTGTGTTCTGGTCTCATTACCAAGATGTAGCCAACACACCATTATATCCGTTTGGTTATGGATTAAGTTACACAACCTTTGACTATGCTAACTTAAAAGTATCTAATACTTATGGTAAAGATAAAAAAGTAACTATCAGTGTTGATGTAACCAATACTGGTGATGTTAAAGGTAAAGAAGTTGTTCAATTATACGTTAAAGATAATTTTGCAAGTATTACACGTCCTGTCAGAGAGCTTAAAGGCTTTGAATTATTAGAATTAAAACCAAATGAAACTAAAACTGTACAGTTAACATTAACTGAAGCAGAGCTTGGTTTTTTTGATAATCAAGGACAATATTTAGTAGAAGAAGGTGATTTTGAAGTCTTTGTTGGTGGTGATTCTTATGCGGATTTAACCTCTAAATTTAAGTTATAATGAAGTATTTAAAATTTTTATTAATTGTACTTCTATTTTGGTCATGTAAAGAGGCTAAAAAAGAGATTGATACAACCGAAGGTTTTAGCTTTACAGAGCAATTTGAAGGCGAACAATTAAATTTGGACCATTGGAATTATGATCTTGGAGATGGATGTCCTAATTTATGTGGATGGGGAAATAACGAAAGACAAATTTATACCAAACAAAACGTACAAGTAAAGGATGGTAAGCTTTTTATAACCGCAACTAAAGATTCTACTGGATATTATTCTGGTAAAATTACGACTAAAGATAAAATCCAATTCCAATATGGTACAGTAGAGGTTAGAGCAAAATTAGCTTTAGGTAAAGGTTTGTGGCCAGCATTTTGGATGTTGGGTAGTGATATTGACACCAATACTTGGCCTGCTTGTGGTGAGATTGATATTTTAGAATACGTAGGTAAAATGCCTAATCAAATTCATACTACATTACACACGCCAGACAGTCATGGTCAGTCTATAAATACCAAAATTTCTAAAATAGAAAATATTGAAGAAGGTTTTCATAACTATAAAACTAAATGGACAAAAGATGCTATTACATTTTATGTAGATGATGTTTTAGTGTATACGTTTTCTCCTGAAATTAAAAATAATCAAACATGGCCTTTTGATAAACCTTTTTATCTAATTTTAAACTTAGCTATTGGCGGAAATTTTGGTGGTCCAGAAGTGGACGATTCTGTTTTTCCTGAAGAGTTTGTAATAGATTATATAAAGGTATCTAGCCCAAAATAGTCCTATCCTAATAACTATATATAGAAGAGGATGTAATGTTATATTACATCCTTTTTTGCTTTGAAGATGTTATTCAATATGTTTTAAAGCCTCTAAATTTTCAATTTTAATTTGTTTCCCTTTAGTACTTATTAAACGTTCTTTTTTAAACTGAGATAAAATTCTAATTGCACTTTCGGTAGCAGTACCAACAATACTTGCATAATCATCTCTAGATAGTGTTAAGGATAAATACCCATTGTTATCTATTCCAAATTTATTATTGACATATATTAAAGTTTCAGCTAAACGTTGTTTTACAGATTTTTGTGCCATATCTACAATACTATTATCTGCATTCTTTAAATCTAAAGCCATTCTTTTTAATACGTCCATACTAAAATCAACATTAGTATGTAAATCATGTAAGATTTCTTGTTTAGGTATAAAACAGACTTGCATATCGTTAATTGCCACAGCTTTTAAATTAGAAGACTGACCACTAACTAAAGTGCGTTGTCCCATCATACCTCCTTTAATTACTAATTTTACAACTTGATCCTTACCATTTTTGCTTAATTTAGTCATTTTACAAACTCCTTCTCTCACGCAATAAATACCATTTAAAATATCACCTTCATCAAAAATAACATCTCCTTTTTTTATGAATTTTGTTATTTTACATGCAGAGACTCGCATTAATTCTTCTTTAGTCAAGGCCTTTAAACTATTAAATTGCCTAACAATACATTGTTCACATTTACTCATACCTTAATTTGTTGGAAGTTTACCAAAAGTTTGTAATATCTAACATGACAAATATCATATAATAAAAGCGCTTAAAATGTAACCTTTGTTACAGGTAAAAAGAGCAAATTATGGATTATAAAGTATGTTATCATTGTGGAGATAATTGTACAGAAACCACTATTATTTTAGAAGATAAACCCTTTTGTTGTCAAGGTTGTAAAACAGTTTATGAGATTTTGTCAGAAAGCGATTTAACGTGTTATTATGACCTGCAGTCTTCTCCAGGCGCTATTCCAAAAGAAATTGAAGGTAAATACGATTTTTTATCTCAAGAAAAAATTATTGAAAAGTTAGTCGAGTTTTCAGATGATAAAACTCAGATTGTAACACTTTATATTCCGCATATACATTGTAGTTCTTGTATTTGGATTTTAGAAAACCTCAATAAATTAAATACAGCCATAACTTTATCGCAAGTTAATTTTGGAAAAAAAACAGTAAGGGTGTCTTACAATACCGAAGTATTTTCCCTTAAACAATTGGTCCTTCTATTAAGCTCAGTTGGTTATGAGCCATATATTAGTTTAGACGATTATAAAACAGGTCAAGAAAACGTTAACCGAAGTTTAATTTACAAACTAGGTGTCGCAGGATTTGCTTTTGGAAATGTTATGTTTTTGTCGTTTCCGGAGTATTTTGAGGTTAACGAGTTTTGGTTAGAACAATACAAACATGTTTTTAGATGGGTAATGTTTGCGTTTTCATTACCTGTAGTATTTTATGCTGCACAGGATTATTTTGTATCAGCTTACAAAGCAATAAAAACTAAAATGTTAAACATTGATATTCCTATAGCTCTTGGTATAGTTGTTTTATTTATAAGAAGTACTGCCGAAATAGCTTTAGACCTTGGTTCTGGTTTTTTTGATAGTTTAACAGGATTGGTTTTCTTTTTATTATTAGGAAAGTTTTTTCAGCAAAAAACCTATTCTTTTTTATCCTTTGAGCGTGACTACAAGTCCTATTTTCCTATTGCAATTACTAAAATAACCAATGGTTTAGAAACACCTGTTCAGGTATATGATATCCAAAAAGGAGATCGACTTTTAATAAGAAATCAAGAGTTGATACCTGTTGATGGTATTTTAATTAACGGAAACGCTAAAATAGATTATAGCTTTGTAACAGGAGAGTCTGAAGCTTTAAAAAAACAATCTGGAGATAAGTTATTTGCTGGTGGTAAGCAAACCTCAGGAGTTATTGAAATGGAAGCTATTAAGTCTGTTGAACAAAGTTATTTAACGCAATTATGGAGTAATGATGTATTTAATAAAAACAAAGAGGATGGATTTACAACGTTAACTAATGCTATTAGTAAACGTTTTACTATAGCAGTTTTAAGTATTGCATTTATTGCTACAATAGTATGGTTATTTTTAGATAGTAGTAAAGCTTTAAATGTATTTACAGCGGTTTTAATTATTGCATGTCCTTGTGCAATTGCTTTATCTGCACCTTTTACTTTTGGGAATTTATTACGAATTTTAGGAAAGAAAAAATTCTACTTAAAAAATGCATCAGTTTTAGAGCAATTAGCACATGTTGATACATTAATTTTTGATAAAACAGGAACTATAACTTCTAACAAAAAAAGTGATGCTCAATATGAAGGTTTACCATTAAACCAAACGGAAGAAACATTACTTAAAAATACTTTAAGAGGATCTAATCATCCTTTAAGTAGAAGTTTATATGATATTTTAAAGGAAAATGCTATTGTCACTTTAGATAGTTTTGAAGAACACTTAGGACAAGGTATTGAAGCGACTCATAATACTAACCACATTAAAATAGGGTCTGCTAAATTTGTAGGTTTTAAAACCGAAACAGCTGTACTAAATACAGCTGTACATATTAGTACTAATGATAATTATAAAGGTAAATTTACTTTTTATAACAGTTATCGTAAAGGCTTATCAAAGTTGTTTAATACTTTAAAAAAACATTATGATTTAGTGATTCTTTCGGGAGATAATGAAGGCGAATTAGAAAACTTGAAAAAACTACTTCCAGCAAAAACAAAGTTACTTTTTAATCAAAAACCAGATGATAAGCTAGAGTATATTAAATACCATCAATCTGAAGGAGCTAAAGTGTTAATGGTTGGAGATGGTTTAAACGATGCTGGAGCTTTGGCACAAAGTAATGTTGGTATAGCAATATCCGAAAATGTTAATGTGTTTTCGCCTGCTTGTGATGCCATTTTAGGTGCAAGTAAGTTTAATCAGTTAGATCAATATATAAAGGCATCTAAAAGCGCTATAAAGATTATAAAATGGAGTTTTGTATTGTCTTTTTGTTATAATGTTGTGGGTTTATATTTTGCGGTTACTGGTCAATTAGCTCCTGTTATAGCTGCTATTTTAATGCCTTTAAGTTCTATTAGTATTGTAGTGTTTACAACATTAGCTACAAATTGGATTGGACGACGATTGCAGTAGGTTGTAAAGTAGAAAAACAGTCTCCATTAGTAGAAGAAACGTTTAGAGTTAAGGCATAAGTTTCGGTATGAAAAAATGACTTATGGCTGTATTTCCGCGAAAGCGAAAAACAATCTTAAAATAATCTTAATTTTTTTTGATAAATCTACTTAAACATGATAAATGTCATCTTTTAAAAAGCCCTTCTAATTTACTTTTGTAACATAACTTCTTAATAGGTATGAGTGTTATTTATATTTTACTTACGGTCAGTGTCATAGTGGCAATAGGCTTTTTTGCAGCGTTTATTCTGGCTGTTAAAAATGGACAATTTGATGATGGGTATACACCATCTGTACGTATGCTTTTTGATGACGAATTGGTTAAAAGCAAACACACACTAACAAAAAACAATAAAAAGACTAATCACAATTAATTATGGAAATGCAGCAATTTTATTACGATAACAAGATCGTTAAAAAGTTTCTTTATGCTACTATGCTCTGGGGAGTTGTAGGTATGCTTGTAGGGCTTATTTTAGCGTTCATGTTTTTATTCCCAAACATGACTGATGGGATTTCATGGCTAAGCTTTGGTCGTTTAAGACCGTTACACACTAATGCAGTAATTTTTGCATTTGTTGGTAATGCTATTTTTGCAGGAGTGTATTATTCGACGCAACGTTTACTTAAGGCTAGAATGTATAGCGATTTATTAAGTAATATTAATTTTTGGGGTTGGCAGTTAATTATTGTTGGTGCTGCTATTACATTACCTTTAGGTTATTCTACTTCAAAAGAATATGCAGAACTTGAATGGCCTTTTGATATTGCTATTGCTTTAATTTGGGTAGCTTTTGGAGCTAATTTAATTGGTACAATGCTAAAACGTCGTCAACGTCATTTATATGTTGCGATTTGGTTTTACATAGCAACATTTGTAACAGTTGCAGTTTTACATATTTTTAATAGTTTAGAGATGCCTGTAAGTTTTACAGGAATGAAAAGTTACTCGGTTTACGCAGGTGTACAAGATGCCTTAGTACAATGGTGGTATGGTCATAATGCAGTTGCGTTTTTCTTAACGACTCCGTTTTTAGGATTAATGTACTACTTTGTACCTAAAGCAGCTAACAGACCTGTTTATTCTTACAGATTATCTATTGTACACTTTTGGTCTTTAATCTTTATATACATTTGGGCTGGACCACACCATTTATTATATACAGCTTTACCAGAATGGGCTCAGAATTTAGGAGTTGCATTTTCAGTAATGCTACTAATGCCATCTTGGGGAGGAATGATAAATGGGTTATTAACACTTCGTGGTGCTTGGGATAAAGTACGTGTTGATCCTGTACTTAAATTTATGGTAGTAGCTATTACTGGTTATGGTATGGCAACCTTTGAAGGACCAATGTTATCGCTTAAAAATGTAAATGCAATTGCACACTTTACAGATTGGATTATTGCACACGTACACGTTGGTGCATTAGCATGGAATGGGTTTTTAACTTTTGGTATGATTTATTATCTAGTACCAAAATTATTTAAAACCAAATTACACTCTTTAGCATTGGCTAACCTTCACTTTTGGATAGGAACTTTAGGTATTATCATGTATGCATTACCAATGTATGTAGCTGGATTTACTCAAGCTAGTATGTGGAAGCAATTTAATCCAGATGGAAATATAAAATACGGTAATTTCCTTGAAACAGTAACCGAGATTATACCAATGTATTGGATGCGTGCTATTGGAGGAACGTTGTATTTAACAGGAATGCTAATTTTAGTATTTAACGTTATTCAAACTATAAGAAAAGGAAGCACTGTTGAAGATGAGCTAGCAGAAGCTGCTGCATTACAACGTGTGTCTAAAAAACGTGTCGCTGGAGAAGGATGGCACACTTGGTTAGAACGTAAACCAATTAGATTAACAATTGGAGCAACTATAGCTATTTTAATTGGTGGTGTAGTGCAAATTGTACCAACTATAATGGTTAAGTCTAATATTCCAACAATTAGTAGTGTTCAACCTTATTCGCCTTTAGAATTAGAAGGTCGTGATATTTATATACGTGAAGGTTGTGTTGGGTGTCACTCGCAAATGGTACGTCCTTTTAGAAGTGAGGTAGAACGTTATGGCGAGTACAGTAAAGCAGGAGAGTTTGTCTATGATCATCCATTTTTATGGGGAAGTAAACGTACTGGACCAGATTTACATCGTGTAGGTGGAAAGTACTCAGATAACTGGCACTTTAACCACATGTATGATCCACAAAGTACGTCTTCAGGATCGATTATGCCATCTTATAAATGGTTAATCAATAACACCCTAGATAAGTCACAAATCGAAGATAAAATGAGAGTTATGGTGTCGTTAGGTGTACCATATACAGAAGATGATATTGCTAATGCTAAAGCAGAAATGTTAGCACAAGGAACACAAATAGAGAAAAACCTATACACAGATCCTGATTTTGCAAAATCTTATGAAGCTAGTAAGAAAAAAGGAGGAGATGATTTTGTAGAAATGCGAAACAGAGAGATTGTTGCTGTAATAGCTTATCTGCAACGTTTAGGGACAGATATTAAAGTAGAACAAACAGAAGAAGAAACAACAGTACAAAACTAAACTATCATGTTAAAATTTGTAAAAAATCATTTAGAAAGTATTACTGGTGTAGAGATATATCCAATCCTTTCATTACTTATATTCTTTGGCTTTTTTGTAGTACTTTTTTGGTGGGTTATTACTGCCAAAAAAGACTACATCACTAAAGTAAGTAATATTCCATTAGAATTAGATAACCAAAACGAAACCGAAATATGAAAAATTTATTCCCATCATACATCAGAGTTCCTGTAGTGTTTTTTATCATCTTCGGAATGGTAGAGTATTTTGTTGACTCTGGTGATAAGCCTGCTTTTTTAGAGTATCCAATAATAATGTTGTTTTTACTATTAATACTATTTGTATTAATAGCAATTGAAGGTATTGTTGGAGCTATTGAAAGTGTTTTGTTTCAAAGTTTAGACGAAGCTGGTAAAGCACGTTACATAGCAAATGCTTCAAAAGTACCACAGTTTAAAAAACTTAAAGCATTGTATGCTAAACTTAAAGGAGATGAAACACCTATTGAGGAAGAACACGAAATTATTTTAGATCATAATTATGACGGAATAAAGGAGTTAGATAATAATTTACCACCTTGGTGGCTATATTCTTGGTATGCTTCAATGGTTTTTGCTGCAATTTATTTATTCAATTTTCATGTTACAGGAAGCTCAGATACTCAGTATGAAGAATTAGATAATGAGTATGCTCAAGCTAAAATTGAAATTGAAGCTTATAAAAAGACTGCCAAAAACTTAGTAGATGTAAACTCGGTTGTTTTACTAACAGATGCTGCAGATTTATCAAATGGTAAGAAAATATTTGGAGCTAACTGTGTAGCATGTCACATGGCTGATGGAGGAGGAGGAATTGGACCAAATTTAACAGATAAATATTGGATTTTAGGAGGAGACATTAAAAGTGTGTTTAGAACAATATCTGAAGGAGGTCGATCTGGAAAAGGTATGATATCTTGGAAAAAAGAAGGTTTAAAACCAGTCGAAATGGCTCAAGTAGCAAGTTATGTATTGTCTTTACAAGGTACAACGCCTGCAAGTCCTAAAGATCCAGAAGGAGACATTTGGCAACCAGAAGGTACAGAGGATACAACAACACCAACTGAAACAATTGAAACTACTGAAGATTTAGAAATAGAAGAGTCTGTTTCAATGAATAATTAAATAAAAACAAATGGAAGCTCCAGATAACGAGAGTTTTAGAGACTCGATTGCAACAATTAATGAAGACGGTAAACGCGCTTGGATTTTTCCTAAAAAACCAAGTGGTAAGTTTTATGACTACAGGAAAATTGTAAGTTATGTTTTATTAGCCTTTTTATTTGCAGCTCCATTTATTAAAATTAATGGTAATCAGTTTTTGCTATTCAATGTATTAGAGCGTCGTTTTAATATTTTTGGATTTCCGTTTTGGCCTCAAGATTTTCACTTGTTTGTCATCTCAATGATTATTGGTGTTGTCTTTATAACCTTATTTACAGTTGCTTTTGGTCGTATATTTTGTGGATGGATTTGTCCTCAAACTATATTTCTAGAAATGGTATTTAGACGTATAGAATATTGGATAGATGGAGACAGAGGTGCACAAATGAAGCTTAAACGCTCTAAATGGACACCACAAAAAACAAGAAAACGCCTTTTAAAACATACTATTTTTGTAATTATTTCATTTTTAATAGCTAATGTGTTTTTAGCGTATTTAATTGGAAGTGATAAATTATTAAATTATGTAACAGAAGGTCCTTTTAAGCACTTATCTACATTATTTCCATTATTAATATTTACTGGATTATTCTACTTTGTATTTTCATGGTTTAGAGAGCAAGTCTGTATTATAGCTTGTCCTTATGGACGTTTACAAGGTGTACTTTTAGATAACAAATCTATAATAGTAGCTTATGACCATAAAAGAGGAGAAGGAGAAAACGGTCGAAAAAAATTCCGTAAAAACGAAGACAGAGCAGCTTTAGGACATGGAGATTGTATAGATTGTATGCAATGTGTAAATGTCTGTCCAACTGGTATAGATATTAGAAATGGGACTCAATTAGAATGCGTTAATTGTACAGCTTGTATTGACGAGTGTGATACAATTATGGATAAAGTTGGGTTGACTAAAGGGCTAATCCGTTATGCTAGCGAGGACAATATAGAGAAAAAAGAACCTTTTAAACTCACAACACGTCTTAAAGCATATATCGTAGTTTTAGTCATATTAACAGGCGTTTTATTTGCAATGCTTCAATTACGTAATGATGTAGAAGCAAGAGTACTTAGATTGCCTGGTCAATTATACGAGCATAAAGAGAATAACATTATAAGTAACGTGTTTACCTATAAATTGGTTAATAAAACAACACAACAAATTGAAAATGTTAGCTTCAAATTGCAAGACTATCAAGGTACTATCAAATTGGTGTCTGCCGACCATAGTTTTGTGGTTCCTGAGCAAGGATTAGCAGAAGGAACGTTATTTATAGAGTTAAATGAAAACGATTTAAAAGGAGATAAAACCAAATTAACTATACAAGTTTATAGTGGACAGAAATTAATAGAAACCACAACAGTTAACTTTTTAGGACCAAGAAGCTATAATTAAAACACAGTATTATGAAATTAAATTGGGGAACAGCAGTCGTAATAGCATTTATATTATTTATAAGCTTTATCATGTACTTTGTAATAGCCATGAATACAGACAAAAGTCTAGATCATGACTTGGTAAATGATAATTATTACAAACAAGAGTTAGAATATCAAAACGATATTAATAAAGAAAAAAATGCTAAAACTTTAGCATCTAAATTAACTTGGGAAAAAACACCAGAAGGTATGCAAATACACTTCCCTAAAGAGTTGGATTATAAAACAATAAAAGGACAAGTGTTCCTATACAGACCATCTAATAAGCAATTAGACTTCAATACCACAATTTTGTTGTCTAACCACACTTTGCTCATACCTGACAATCGTTTGTTAGATGGTCGTTGGAACCTTAAAATAGATTGGTCTTATAACAACAATAACTACATGTTTAAAGATCAAATACAATACTAATGTTATTAACAGCATTCATATTTGGATTATTAGGAAGCTTTCACTGCGTTGGTATGTGTGGTCCAATAGCCTTTATGTTGCCTGTTGACAGAAGTAATTCAATTAAAAAAATATCACAAATCACAGCTTATCACATTGGTCGTTTATTAGCCTATAGTATTATTGGTTTAATTTTTGGGCTAATAGGTAAAAGCTTGTATATATTTGGATTACAACAAAAATTGTCCATCATAATTGGTGTGTTAATGATTGTTGTTATTGTGTTTCCATATAAAAAAATAGGTCAAAACTTTATAGTAAAACCTATTTATAAAGCAGTAGGTTTTGTAAAAAAACAAATGGGACAAGCCTTAAAAAAGAAAACAGCAGACACATTTTTAACCATTGGTTTTTTAAACGGATTTTTACCCTGTGGATTAGTTTATATGGCAGTTTTTGGAGCCATAGCTACAGGTACAGCTTGGCAAGGAGGCCTGTACATGTCTTTTTTTGGTCTAGGTACCATACCTTTAATGACCACAGCAATTTACTTAGGTAAATTTTTAAATGCACATGTTAAACAACGTATTCAAAAAGCCATTCCTGTGTTTATAGTCGTTATTGGAATATTATTTATTTTACGTGGTTTAGGTTTAGGTATACCTTATATATCGCCAAAGCCTGTCGTAGAAATGGTTAGTAGCGCAATAGATTGTCATTAAAAAATAACGCTTTCGCGGAAATTTTGCCAGGCAGCTAAAAACTTATAATTTAATTGTAAATTAGAGGAAGCTAAATAATTTTTAATTCTGTATTTAAATGAAAAACATAATATTACTTACCGATTTTTCCAATAGTTCAAAAAATGCAATGCACTATGCATTACAGTTATTTGCCAACCAAACCATAAATTTTCATTTGGTATACGTGCATAAAGCTTCTGCATTTACTTCAGCAGATTTAATGACTTCAGGTAATGATAATTTATATGCTTCAATAGTAAAATCACCAAAAGAAGATTTAGAAGATTTAGTCGTAACGCTTAAAAATTCATTTAAAAATAAAAAACATACATATACAACTCACATGGATTATGATGTGTTTACAGATGCAGTCAATCAATTAGTAGACACTAAAAATATAGATTTAATTGTAATGGGTACTAATGGTGTAACAGGTGCAGATGAGGTTGTTTTTGGTAGTCATACGTTAAACGTTATTAGAAAAGTGATTTGTCCTACATTAATAATACCTAAGGATTTTAAATTTATTAAACCTAATAATGTATTATTACCTTTAGATTTAAAAGACCAATTAACAGCACAACGTTTAAAAAATATTGTAAATGTAATAGGTGAAGGTAATGGGCATTTTCATGTATTACGCATCAATCAAGATAATACAGATGTAACCTTTGATGATCAAGCAGTTTTAAAGCAATTATTACAAGATAGTCTTTACAATTATTATAATATATCAAATGTGCCAATGCATTACGTAATCGATACATATGTGCAAACAAATACTATAGATTTAGAAGTGTTTATAATCCAAAAAACAAGCTTTTTAGAACGCCTGTTTTCTGGATCACCAATTACTAAACACAGTAAGATTGCAGTAGTACCACTTTTTATATTACACGATTAAATAATTTAGTTTAATGTCGGTATTATTTTGTCTTCTTCTAAAACGGAAAGTAATAATTTTGCGTATTGATTTATAATTTTACTGCTATTTTCAGGGTCAATAATATCTATATAACCTTTCCAAACTAGGGTTCTGTCTTTAGTTGGACATAAACAGTACACTGATGTTTCTGCATTGTATACTTGATATTCTTTATAATTATCAGGATTAAAATATTGATCTTGATACATTAAATAATCATCCTTAAACTTGTTATGATTTAATATTTGAAAATTTTTCTTGTATTGTATTTTGTTTTTTATAGCAGCTACTTTAGTAAATATGACAGCATCATAACCTTCGGTTAAAAGTTGATTTTCTATAACTTTTAACTCAGTTTCTGTACGTTCTTTTTCTAAAAAAGCAGTATCAAATTTAGTTAAGCTTGTATTAGCCTCTAAGCCTCTTAAAGTTAATTGAGTTTGTATTTTTTTTTCAAATTTTTCTCTGACTTCAGTATCTTTTGTAAGCCCTATAACTAAAACTTTGTTTAAGCTATAGTCATTGGCTTCGGGACTAATCCAATGTTCTTTTAACTTAGTAGATGCACAATTTAAAAAAGTTAAGCTAAGTAAAACTATAATTAATTTTCTCATGTTTTTTACAATTTAGGATCTTGTTTATCAGTTTTCATTAAGTCTTTTACTAATTTAAAAATTTCAAATTTCACAGCTTTATAATCGTAAAAAAACTGACTTATGGTTTTAGTAAATTCAACATGATTTGTTTTGTATTGTTGTTCTTTATCAAGCTGGTCAATACCATCAACCATTATACTTAGTTGATTTTCATGAGTTGTTAAGTCTGTAATTAATTTGTGATTACCTCTTTTAGTACGTTGTAAAGCAGTTGCTGCATTTTGTGCCTTAATATAAATGTCATCGTTGCTTATTTTTTGAGAGTAATCTGATATTAGATCTTCTAAAAAAAGTTGTTCGTCTTTAATAAAATGTAATTCGGATAACCATGTTTTTGTCATTTCGTGCATACGATCTGCACTATACCATTGTGTTGTTGTGTGTTGTGTTTTCATGATGTATAGGTGTTTTAGTATTAGTGTTAATTTTCATTATTTCAGGAATTATTAAAAACGGAATATGAGGCTTAATTCCTATTTTTTTTATAACAGGTTCATGTATTATTCGTTTAACAATGTTGTGTTTATAGTTTACCATTATAAGTAGATCTATACTTAGTTTTTCAATACACTCGTTAATTATGGTTTCTTTTTTATTGTAATTATTAATAGAGTGGTAATGGGTTTCAATACTATTAAATCCTTGTTTTAGGACAGATAAATTATACTTCTGAATTTTATTTAAAGATTTGTTTCCCTTAATGTTTAAAACTCTTAAAGTAGCATTATGCTCGATGGTTATTTGTTTGATTAAGTTAATTTCATTTTCACTATAAAACCTATTTAAATCAGTAGGAAATAACACTTCTTTTATAGGTTGATGATTATAATTATCAGGTATTATAAATATTGGACTGTTGATTTTTGCATCCATTATATATTTGGTAGTCGTTCCAAATAAATTTGGTTTATGCTTACAAGTTTGTTTTGTACCCATAATAATTTTATGAATAGGATACTTTTTTAAGCAAGATTTAATGGCTTTTGGTAAGCTTAAAAACTCGTTTAACGTTTCAAAACTGTGTAGTTTGTTTGAGTAGTTTTTTAAAATTTGTTCTTTAAAATCTTGTAATTGAATACTTGATTGTTCAATGATGCTTTTTAAAGTGAACGTAGGCATGTTTTCAATTGTTGAGGGCTTTAAAGGGTGTGTATGTAATAAATAAAATTTACAGACTTGAGTCTTATAGTATTGTAATATATATACAATAGCATTCCATGAATTTTTAGAAAAATCTGTAGGTATTAATATATGTTTCATAACTATCAATTTTAAGGTTTACTTAAAGTTAATAGATTAATATCTTAAAAAACATGATATATATTAGGTTTAATAAAAAAGCCTCTTACAATTTTATTGCAAGAGGCTTAGGGTTTTATATGTAATAGGTTTTTAATCTATTCTAAATGTGATAACAGGTAATGCTGCATGATTTGCAATATCCTCAGAGATGCTTCCACTTAAAAAGTGACTAAATCCTGTACGTCCATGTGTTGCAATAGCTATTGCGTCCGCTCCAGTAACGTTAGCGTAACTAAGCACACCTTTTTCAACGCTATAATCTGAAATAAAATCTACTTCTGATAATTTATCTAAATTACCATCTGCTTTTTGTAAAAAGTTAACGACAATTTGTTCCATTTCTGAAGTACTGTTAAAGTTTTCTCCAGGAGTGTTAATATATACTAGGTGCATGTTTGAACCTAATGTGTCAAATAATTGACTAGCCTTTAAATATGGATTGATACTACTTTCTGTAAAGTCTGATGCAAATACAACGTTATCAAAACTTAAAGCTGTTGGTTTGTTTTTTATTACAAGAACAGGTACTTCTGCATTTCTAACAACTTTTTCTGTGTTAGAACCAACAAAGATTTCTTTTAAACCGCTTGAACCATGAGATCCCATAACAATTAAGTCAGCACTATGCTCTTTAGCAACCTCGTTAACTTCGCTAAAAACTTTAAAATGTTTAACAATTGGTACAACTGTAACGTCTTTCAAAAAATCTTGCTCTAAAAATTCATTAAAACGTTTTTCAGCTAATTTTAATAAGAATAATGTTTCAGATTCTATTTCAGACTCACCTTGTGTTAATATAGTTTCAGAAATTTCTAACATATGTAAAGCTAAAATTTCTGCATTATATTTTTTGGCTAGTATTGCAGCAGTTTCTAATGCGAAATTTGAGTGATCAGAAAAGTCTACTGGTACAATTATTTTTTTCATATTTAGTTGTTTTTTGGGTTTTGTATTATATCTTAAATTTAATAAATCTAAAGTCCAATGGTTAGTTTTTATAATTACTTTAACAGCTAAACTGTCATTGAAAATAGTTGTGTTTCTGGTTTGTTACGTTGCAACAGTACATCAAAAGCCATACATATATTACGTACAAAAGGTTTCCCTTTTTCTGTAATTATTATTTGTTGTGATTCAAAAATTAATAAACCGTCGTCTTGCATTTCTTTTAACTTATAAATAATTTCTGGTAAGTCTTTAAAATTTAAGTCTTCAGCAATCCAATTTGTTTCAAAATTACACATTAAATTTAAAATGTGTTGTCTAATTATTAAGTCTTCTTGATTTAAAATATGACCTCTGTATACAGGTATGCAGTTGTTTTCCAATAGGTCGTAATAAGACTCAATACTTTTTACATTTTGTGCAAAAGCATACCAACTATCACTTATAGAAGACACTCCAAGACCAATCATTACTTTAGTTTTAGAGGCAGTGTAACCCATAAAATTGCGATGCATGGTTTTGGATTGGCTAGCTTTATAAAGTGCATCTGTTGGTAAAGCAAAATGATCCATACCAATATCATGATAGCCAGCTTCTGTTAATAATTGTTTTCCTAATTGGTATTGGTTTTGTTTGCTTTCAGCCGAAGGTAAATCGTTGTCATTAAAACCACGCTGACCATTGCCTTTAATCCAAGGGACATGTGCATAACTATAAAATGCAATGCGATCTGGTAGTAGTGCTTTAGTTTTAGTAATAGTTTCTTTTACATGGGCTTCTGTTTGAAAAGGTAACCCAAAAATAATATCATGACTAATGGATGTATAACCAATCTCACGTGCTAATTGTGTGACTTGTTTTACATTTTCAAATGGTTGAACACGATGTATTGCTTTTTGTACTTCTGGATTATAATCTTGTACACCAAAACTAACACGATTAAAACCTAGATTATATAAAGTTTGTAAATGATCTTTAGTTGTATTATTAGGATGACCTTCAAAACTAAACTCATAATTTTCAGCAAGAATAGCATGATGTTTTATACTATTAATTAATAGTTTTAAGTTTTCAGAGTCAAAAAAAGTTGGAGTTCCACCTCCAAGATGAAGCTCTTTTATTACAGGTTTTTCAACCAATAAATCACAATATAATTGCCACTCTTTTATAATTGCTTTTATGTATGGTATTTCTACATCGTGACGTTTAGTTATTCGTTTGTTACAACCACAAAACGTACAAAGACTTTCGCAAAAAGGAAGGTGTATGTATAAACTAATACCTTCAGTGCTGTTGCTTTGGTCAAATGCTTTTTTTAAATTTTGTTTCCATTGTTTTAATGAAAAAGCTTCTGGATCCCAATACGGAACTGTCGGATAGCTAGTATATCTAGGACCAGAAACATTATATTTATTGACTAACGAGACGCACATATATTTTTTATTTATACTTCAAAATTAGGTGGTTTTAATCAAGCAGTATATGACAAATATCATGTCTTTAAATTTTGTCTTTTCAATTTGAAATAGCTTTTCAAAGTCTATTAATGTTAATTTAAAACTAATTAGATTGCTGTTATAACGATAATTCTTACATTTATTTTATTCAAAAAAAATAACAATAAGACTCCCAAACATTTGAAAACTAAAAAACCAGCATACAAGAAAAAAAGATACCTTTTACCTTTATTAGTTTTATTAATATTATTAGCAGTAAGACTATACTTACCAACGTATGTAAAAAATTATGTAAACAAAGTTTTAGCAGATATACCAGGTTATTATGGAGAGGTAAAAAGTATAGATATTTCACTTATAAGAGGTGCTTATGTTATTAACGGATTGTACTTAAATAAAGTAGATGCCAATACACAAGTTCCGTTTTTAAATTTCCCAAAATCAGATATTTCAGTAGAGTGGAAGTCTATTTTTGATGGTAAAGTAGTTGCTGAAATTATTATGAGTAATCCAGAGGTTATTTATGTTTTTGAAGACCAGCAATCCACACCAAAAGATGGATTACCAGAAGTAGAAGATTGGACTAAAGCTTTAACAGACTTGGTGCCATTAAAGATTAATCATTTTCAAGTACATAATGGTAAAGTTGCTTTTGTACAATTATCTGCAGAGCCTAATGTAGATTTATCCATAAGTAAACTAGAGTTATCAGCAGATAATTTACGTAATGTTATAGAGAAGGAGCGCATACTACCGTCACCAGTTACTGCAACAGGAGTATCCTTTGGAGGAGGACAAGTCCAATTAAACGGAAATGTAAACATTATAAAAGAAATTCCTGATATGGATTTAGCATTTTCACTTGAAAAAGCTAATGCTACAGCATTAAATGATTTTACAAATTATTATGCAGGAATTGATTTTGAAAGTGGCACAGTAGAGCTGTTTAGTGAAGTCGCTATTGCAGATGGATACTTAAAAGGTTACATGAAACCACTATTGACAGATAGTAAATTAATAGGAAAAGAAGATGGGTTTTTGGAAACCCTTTGGGAAGGTTTAGTAGGCTTTTTTAAGTTTGCCCTTAAAAATCAAAAAACTGATACATTAGCAACCCAAATACCAATTGAAGGAGATTTAAATAATGTAGAAACTGGTGTTTGGACAACTATTGGTGGTATTTTTAAGAATGCTTGGATTAAAGCTTTTAGAGGTGAAACTGACGATACAATTAATTTTGATGATGCTATTGATGGTGCAGATCAATTAACCAAAGAAGAAAAAAGAGAAGCACGACAAGCAGCTAGAGAAGAAAGACGTCAGGTACGTAAAAATGAAGACTAATTAAAGTCTTACAATTTTAAGTTTTTTAAATAGTTAGAATCTATAATATTAAGGTCGTTAACTACAACATCAGCTTGACTGTAATCTTGATTTTTAGAGTGTAAACTATCATATCCAATACAAAAGCTACCAGCAGCTTTAGCAGATTTAATTCCGTTTGTAGAGTCTTCAATAACAATACATTTGTCTTGACTATAACCAGCTAATTCAGCAGCTTTTTCAAATATTTCAGGATGAGGTTTAGAGGCTTTTAAATCTGCTCCACTAATTTTAGCTTTAAAATATTGGTCTAATTCAAAACGTGTAAAGACTTTGTTTATAGTTCCCATGGAAGCTGATGAGGCTAAAACTAGGGTAATTCCGTTATGGTGATAATCCTTAATAATATTTAAAACACCATCAATTAATTTTAAACTGGGATCACTATGGAACAATCCCGAAAAAATGTCACGTTTACAAAGCATTAATTCTTTTGGGTCGTTTTTTAAACCAAAAACATCACATAATTTTTTACAAACATTAATAGTAGATTGTCCTGTGGTAGACTCGTATAATGCTTTTGAAACTTCAATATTAAATTGATCAAACATTAAAAAATAAGCTTTTTTATGTAAAGGTTCAGTGTCTACAATAACACCATCCATATCAAATAATACTGCTTTAACCATATGTTTTTATATTTAATGCGAATATACTTATTATCAGCTTTTTTACACACTATATTTTTTTCTAAGTCGTAATTGCAATATTTTGCAGTACAATTTTAAAATATGATCTACTTATTTGTTTTTATAGTATTTGTTGGACTAGTTGCCTATGCGTTTTATTTAATGAAGCCTAAAGCAATTAAACAATTTCCTAAACATTGGCATAAATTATTGTTAGACAATGTCTTGTTTTATAAAAAGCTATCTGCTAAAAATCAAGCAGTTTTTAGACAACGTATGTTATTATTTTTAAGCGAGGTAAATATAGATGCAGTCAACACAACTATTGAAGATATAGATAAAGTATTATTAGCCTCAAGTGCTATCATACCAGTATTTGGATTTAAGGAGTGGAGTTACAACAATCTATCTGGTATCATTGTTTACCCAGATAAGTTTAATGCAGATTTACAATTTTCCAACCAAGACAAGGATAAAAAAATATTAGGTATGGTTGGAACAGGTCGTTTTGATAAACAAATGATTTTATCTCAAAAAGCCATCAGACATGCTTTTTTAAATAAAACAGATAAACATAATACTCCAATTCACGAATTTGTGCATCTTTTAGACAAGATGGATGGAGATACAGACGGAATTCCAGAGTATTTTTTAGGTAAAGCATACATACAACCTTGGTTAACTTTAATGCATAAAGAAATGGAAGCAATTAATAATGATCAATCTGATATCAGAAAATATGGAGGAACAAGCCAAGCAGAATTTTTTGCTGTAGCTTCAGAGTATTTTTTTGAAAGACCTAAATTATTTAAACAAAAACATCCAGAGTTATTTAATATGCTTTCCATGTGTTTTCAGCAATCTAAAGCTGTTAAAAATTGATTTGCCAATTAGTTTTACTGTAACTATTGGTTAACTTTACAATTAAAATTATTAATATGTTAGAGCAGTTACAGCAACATTATGGGTATTTGTTTGAAGATGAATTAATTCAAGAAATTAATAATGTTGGGACATATAAAGATATATCTGAAGGTTTTAAATTAATTGAAATTGGAGACTACATCAAGTCTATGCCACTTTTAGTTAGTGGAGCAATTAAAATTTTAAGAGAAGATAAAGATGGTGACGAGTTAATTTTGTACTTTATAGAACAAGGTGATACCTGTGCTATGACATTATCTTGCTGTTTAGGAAATTCTAAAAGTGAAATAAGAGCTATTGCAGAAACAGACACCAAATTAATTATGGTTCCGGTAGCTAAAATGGAGGAGTGGTTAGGTAAGTACAAAAGTTGGAGACAATTTGTATTGCAAAGCTATCATAATCGTATGTCAGAACTGCTTGAGGCTATTGATACTATTGCATTTTTGAAAATGGACAAACGTCTGTTTAAATACTTAAAAGACAAAGCAATGGTTAATCATAACGAGTTAATACATGTTACACATCAAGAAATTGCTAGAGATTTACATACCTCTAGAGTTGTTATTTCTAGACTTTTAAAAACATTAGAGCTTGAGGGTAAAATTGAATTACATCGAAATAATATCAAAGTTATAGATTTATAATTATGTAACTTATGTTACTATATATGCTAATTAGGATAATTACTTTTGACTAAATAAATTATAAAATTAATGGATTTACAACAAGTAGTTACCTATCTAGGAGCCTTTATAATTGGAGGTATACTAGGATTGATTGGTGGTGGTGGTTCTATCTTAACAGTACCTTTATTGGTATATTTTTTAGGATTTAACCCAATAATAGCCACTGCATATTCATTATTTGTAGTAGGATCCTCTTCTTTGGTAGGTGTTATACAAAAACACCAAAAAAAATTAGTAGATTTTAAAACAGGCTTAGCATTTTCTTTTCCATCCTTTTTAGCAGTATATTTATCTAGACGTTTTTTAGTACCTGCTATACCAGAAAACCTTTTTACAATAGGTGGTTTTATAGTAACAAAAGCTATGGCGATCATGATATTTTTTGCTTTAATTATGTTTATAGCAGCTTTTTCAATGATTAAAACCAAAAAAGAAGTTGTAAATCATAAAGCATCTCAACCATATTATAAAACTTTTATTCAAGGTATAATAATAGGTTTAATTACAGGTTTAATTGGTGCAGGAGGAGGGTTTTTATACGTGCCAGCATTAGTGCTTTGGGCTAATTTAGATATGAAAAAAGCGGTAGGTACATCTTTGGTAATAGTTGCAATAAACTCGTTAATAGGATTTACAGGAGATGCTCAAACTTTGGATATTGATTGGTATTTTTTATTAAGTTTTTCATTATTAACAATTATTGGTATTTTAATAGGAGGCTATTTTTCTAAATTTGTATCAGGAAAAAAATTAAAAAAGAGTTTTGGTTGGTTTGTTTTAGTAATGTCTATTTACATTATTCTAAAAGAGCTAGTTTTAAAATAATGTAACAAAAGTTGCTGTACAAACTTAAAAACATTAGTAAATTTGAATAAATAAAGTAAAAAAGGGTTTGCTTTTTTAGATGCAAAACACTTTAATTACTATAAAATATAATCACAATGAAGGTAGAACAAATATATACAGGTTGCTTAGCACACGCTGCATATTATATAGAAAGTAACGGTGAAGCAGCAATAATAGACCCATTAAGAGAAGTACAACCATATATTAACAAAGCTAAAGCAGATAATGCTAAAATCAAATATATTTTTGAAACACATTTTCATGCAGATTTTGTGTCTGGTCATTTAGATTTAAAAGCTAAATCTGGAGCTCAAATTGTATTTGGTCCAACAGCAAACCCATCTTATGATGCAATAATAGCAGAAGATGGTCAAATATTTGAAATAGGAGATTATAAAATAAAAGTAATACATACTCCAGGTCATACTATGGAAAGTACGACGTACCTTTTGATAGATGAAAATAATAAAGAACACGGAATCATAACAGGTGACACCTTATTTATTGGTGATGTTGGTCGTCCAGATTTAGCACAGAAAATAGCCTCAGATTTAACCCAAGAAAAGTTGGCAGGTTATTTATACGATTCGCTTCGTAATAAAATCATGCCATTAAGCGATGATTTAATCGTGTATCCAAATCATGGTGCAGGTTCTGCTTGTGGTAAAAACATGAGTAAAGAAACTACAGACACGTTAGGCAACCAGAAAAAGGTTAATTATGCTTTACGAGCTAATATGACTAAAGATGAATTTATAGCTGAATTATTAGATGGTTTGTCAGAACCTCCAGCATACTTTCCTCAAAACGTTATGATGAATATTCAAGGTTATGAAAGCTTTGATAAAGTCATGACAAAATCGCAAACACCATTAGCTCCAAAAGCTTTTGAAGCTGCAGCAAACGAAACAGAAGCCATTGTTTTAGACGTACGTCACCAATCAGAATTTATTAAAGGTCACATACCACGATCTATTTTTATAGGTATTGATGGTGGATTTGCACCTTGGGTTGGTGCATTAATTGCAGACGTTAGTCAACCTATTTTATTAGTAGCTCCAGAAGGTAGAGAAGAGGAAGTTATTACGCGTTTATCTCGTGTAGGTTTTGATAATGTTATTGGTTATTTAGAAGGTAGTTTTAAAGCATGGAAAGATTCTGGAATGGAGTATGATACTTTAACATCTATTTCTGCAGAAGAGTTTGCAAACAGATACCAAGAGAATAAAGACGTCATTTTTGATGTAAGAAAAGATGGAGAGTTTACAGCCGAACATGTTGATGGAGCTAAACATACTGCTTTAGACAATATTAATAGTCATTTAAGCCAGTTTCCTGAAGATAAACCTTTTTATGTACATTGTGCAGGTGGTTATCGATCTGTAATTGCTGCGTCAATTTTAAAAAGTAGAGGTATACATAATTTAATAGATATAGCTGGTGGTTATGGAGCTATTAA